>CAJYHH010000533.1 GCA_913773825.1 Candidatus Sericytochromatia bacterium
CCGCAACCAGCGCGCTGGTGCTGCAGGTGCTAAACTGCAGGCCGCCATGCAGCAGACTGTTATTGCCAATGGCAGCTATGGTCCGAAGGTTGCAAATGCAACTGGCGTTCAGGTTTACTTCCCCACCGCTACCATGGCATTTAATCAGCGCTACGCCGATCCCAACTTCGTGCGCTTCGCTGAAACCCAGGGCTGGGGCAACTTCCTCAAGGCATTCACCGCCAAATAGGATTCTCCCGTTCCCTGAACTGATTTGATTGATCGAGCCGGAACTTAAGTTAAGTTCCGGCTCGATTTTTTATACTTGAATAGCCGCTCACCACATTAAATACTTTCTTAATAATTCAAGCCTTGTTAGGCAGCTCATCCCTCGACTCACTCTCAGCAAATTCTCAGCAAGTTCTCAGTTTACTAGAGGCTTAAAAGGCGCTTCACTGCTTGCTTACAGCAAATTCTCCCGATACACTGAATTTACTTCAAAGATTCCCAGATTGGGACTTGATTAATTGTTAAATCTAATTTAAAATCAAATCAAGAAGCTATCAACAAAAAGTTCAGGGTAGGTTAATAATGAAAGATACGTTTAAGAAATCCGCCGTACTGACTGCTGCTGCCGCCATGATGGCCGGCATGACTGCTTGCGGCCCGAACGTTCCCGTTGGCGGTTTTGCTAACAATCGCGGCGCTAATGTCGGTAACCTCAGCACTGGCACCAATACCAATGTGGTTCGCAACGGCAAAAAATGGCTGCTGATGATTCACATGGCTGCAGACAATAACCTCTACCAGTTCGGTCTTGAAGACGTTAACGAAATGGAGCAGGGCCTGGGCCAAAATCCCGCCGCTGCTGAACAGGTTGATGTCCTGGTTCTGTTTGACGGTCTGCCCAAAGGCGACTCCAAAATTCTCCGCATCAAACCTGATCCCGGCCCCCTCAACAAAAATATCGTATCTGAAGTGATCGATGACAAAGGCTTTGTCATCCCTGCTTCTAAAGAAATCGACTCAGGCGATGTCACCACCGCCGCTAAGTTTGTTGATTTTGCAACCAAAAACTTCCCTGCTCAGCAGACCCTTCATGCCATCTGGAATCATGGCAGCGGCATCTATCGCAATGGCGTCAACCACCGCGCTGCTAATGGCTTTGGTCCCGTTGGCAACTTCTTCGACACCATTGCTGGTGGTGGCGAAAGCGGTCAGAAAGCTCGCGGCAACGTCTCCAAAGTCTTTGCATCTGACGACAGCGGTTCTGAAATGCATTTGAAAGATGTTCAGACCTTCATTGGTCCCGCTAACCGCAACCTGAACCGTCCGGTTGATATCGTTGGTTTTGATGCCTGCTTAATGCAGCACATTGAAACTGCTTATCAGTACAAAGGCCTGGCTAACATCCTGGTTGCATCTGAAGAACTCGAGCCCGGCGCAGGTTGGGATTACAACGGCTTTGTTGGCGCTCTGGCCAAAAACCCCAGCATGACGCCTCCTCAGCTGGCTACCGCTATGGTTGACACCTTCACCAAGTTCTATCAGGCTACCGGTGATGACGCGACTCTGTCTGCTGTTGACATCAACAAAGTAGGCAACACCCTCGTGCCCGCACTTAACGCTTATGCTCAAGTGCTCCAGGGCAGCTTGGCAACTGAAAAAGCAGCGATCAATGCCGCTCGCAGCCAGACCCAGACCTTCTACAACCGCGACGCAGCTGACCTCGGCGACTTCGTGAAGAAGTACACGGCTGCAACCCGCAACCAGCGCGCTGGCCAAGCTGGTCAGGCCCTGCAGGCCGCTATGCAGGCTTCGCTAATCGCTGAAGGCCACACAGGCTCAGGCGTTCGCAACGCCACCGGCATCCAGGCTTACTTCCCCACAGCAACCATGAGCTACAATCGTCGTTATGATGATGCCAGCTTCCTGCGCTTTGCTGAAACTCAAGGCTGGGGCGGCTTCCTCAAGGCTTTCACCGCCAAATAGGATTTTCTCTGCCTGAACTAAATTGATGAATCAGCCCGGAACACAGACGTTAGTGTTTCGGGCTGGTTTTTTCTGTCTATCTGTTTTAGCTGAATTTTAAACATCTAAACAAACAGGCCCCTGAATCAGGGGCCTGTTACATGATGATTTAAATATTGATGATTAGAGAAAGACAAAAAACTTAAATCAGAGCGGGAAACTCTTCATTAAACATAATTTCCAGACGCTCGGGCATTTCGACTTTCTGTTTCATCTGGCTGACAAAAGCCTGAGCATGCTCAGCATATTTTTCTTCGCCAAACTCAGCTTTAAAGTTAATCGCCAGATAGGGCTCCATATTACGCTGCTCATCAAAGAGCGCAACCACCTCATACCCTTTAATCTCAGGATTCTGCTCCATATATTGCTGCACGGTGTCTTGAAAGTGCTCAACACCCGTTACATCAGCCGGACGCACCATAATGGAGTCACCCTCTTCAAATGGCACTTGCATCGCATAGGCCTCAAAGGGAACCGGCACCCCATTAAAGAGACTCTCAAGCTCAAGTCTGTTTAGTGAAATTGATTTCTCTTGATAGGCGTTGATAAATACACCCACAACCTGCTCATTGCCCGTCAGCAGCTTCCAGGCATAATAAAGGGCATTGCGGGCCGGTAAAGGGCAGATTTCCTGCTTGCCGTCTTCAGTCATCCACTTTTGCTCTTGCTGAGCCAGACGGCCATACTCTGGACGTGTAAACAAAGCGACATACACGCTGCCATCAGGATGCTGAAGCATATGAGAAGAGACAGCTGCTTCAGGCGGCGGCGGAGTAATGTCATTGGGCAGTCCAAGTGAGCGCGCCAGAGACAAGAAAAAACCACCTTCAGCAAGAGCATTGACTAAGGGCTCAACATCGCGTTTAAGACCGCGGTGTGCCTGGTTAACCAAATCAGTGAGATCTGTAAACGGAAATTGTGACATAGAGGGACCCTTTCTGTTCATTAGACTGTATTGTAGCGAAAGGAACCCTAATCCACCACCTGAAGCCGAGACAAGCCAAGCGAATAGACTCAATCCAGCTGAAAGTTGCTTTATGCTACGGCTAAAGCAGACTCCATCGCCTCTTGCGTACTGGTAACAACTTGGCGCACCGCCTGCTTCAAAGGCAGGCTTAAACGGGCGCCACAGGCATAATGATGGCCACCGCCACCAAACTGGCGCGCAATCCGATTAACGTCCACATGACACTTAGAGCGCCAGCTGACTTTAACATGGCCACTTGAAGTTTCTTTAAACATCAGGATCACTTCAGTTGACGCAATCGTCAGCAAATCTGAAATGAGATAATCAATTTCATTTTCATCAACTTCATATTTTTCCTGAAGTGATTTGGGCACAACAGCCCAGATTAAAGTATCGTCCAGAGCTGAGTTGAGATTGGCAAAAACCTCACCCATCAACTTCATCAAATTCAGAGGTTTCTGCTGATTCAGCATTTGGTTTACATAAGTGGGATCTGCACCTGCTTCAACTAAATCAGCAGCCTGACGCAGAGTAGCCGGGGTTGTGGCTGGTGTCGTCAGATTACGGGTATCAAAAACCAGGGCTGAATACAGACAAGTGGCAATGATTTTATCAAAGGGCGCATTCATGTGTTTTAAAATTCGAAACACAATTTCAGAGGTTGCAGGGGCCTGCTGGTCAATATAGGCGTAACGAGTAAAGCTCACTGGCCCCATATGATGATCAATATCTAACCAGGGATGAATCAGCTTTACGCCTGGGTGCAGTTGTTTGGGTGTCCCCAGATCGACAAAGATCATTTTCCAGCCCATTTCTAAAGGCTGCACCAGCTGGACATCAGCATGCTGCAGCAGATAGTCCATATAAGGCGGTGTTTCTTCGGGCAGATAGACTTTGACAGTCTTTCCGAGTTTACGTAAACCTAGATACAAGCCAACAGCAGAGCCCAAAGAATCTGGGTCAGGATTAATATGGGGACAAATCAGATAATTATCGTGTTCGAGCAGAAGCTTGGCGACTTCTTCCGGCGAATTAAGCAAACTGTGCTGACAGGGTTCACTGAACATGATGCTACATCCCGGCATCTTTTTTTTAATCATAGCATAGGGGATTATTCAAACAAGGTTTACGCCTTATCAGGGAATTTAGCTTATTGATTAAAACTTGTAAAGGAATATTCTGGTTCAGAATTTGTCTATAAAGCCAAGTCAAAACGCCAGGACTCTAGATCCCGTATACTGATCAGCATGAAAAAAGCCTTGATTTGCCTGCTTACTGTTTTATCCTGCTGGCAGCCTTTAGCATCAGCCAATATTCTTTACGATGAAAGTCTCTTTCAACGTGAATTGTCAGCAGCAACAGAACTCTCATTTGAGCCTTATTACCAACTCACTCAGCCTGACCGCACCGATTTATGGATGAATGCCACTTACGCCCTTGGGGCCAGTGCTTTGTCTAATACCTTACTGATGATTATCATTGCAGGTTTAAGTCTGGGCCAGGAAGCTCTCGCTCCTGATGCTAACAGCTATCTGGATATGTCAGGGCCCTCTACACTCGGTTTATTAGTTGTGCCGATGATTGCAACGCCTTTTTTAATGCATACCTGGAGCCCAAAAGCTGAATGGGAACATTTTAACGGTAGTGTAATAGGCTCTGTAGCCCTTTCAGGCGCTCAGCTTGTACTGATGGTCCCTTTGTTTATCGGCTTTAATCAAGGCAATATCAACGATACTTATTGGGCTTTACTGCCAATGGCTTTTATTACATCAGTTTTATTACAAGCGCTGGGTGCATCCTGGGGACATGAGTTCTCTCAGAACTTAAGCCTTAGCAGCCAAAAAGGCCAGGGCCTGCAGCTGACTTATCAACTGCAGTTCTAGCAGTTTTTAGTTAAATCATTAATCTAAGGCTTTATTACAAGCCCGCAAATCCACTTCAAAAAAGCGCTTCCAGGGAAAGCTCAGTCGCTCAATCTGTAAACAGCTTGGAGCCTGAGGCATCCAGGTCTGCCAGTCTCTGAATTTATCATTAAAAAAGGCAATGGCTTGAATACAAGAATTGAGCGTAACGGGCTCACTGTAATGCCCACATAAGAGTTGGCGCTGAATCCCCTGATACCAGCCGTCATCAGCAAAACGCTCAATCAAAAACAAGCGTTTTTCGGCTTCATTACCAGGCCGCAGCAACAAGAGTTTAAACCAGGCCAGGAGCATCCCAATCGTATTGCCGGCTGTATTCCAGGCTGCATAGGCGCTGAGATTAAACAAGAGCTGCTCAGCTTCTAAACGCTTTAGAAGCAATTCATCACCACCATTGGCATAACAGACATCAGCCAGTGCGATTGGCCCAGCTGCTTTAAGCTGATTTAAAAGTGGCTCAAGTTGCTCTGGCTGATGATAAACCCGTGAATCACGATCCAGATACTGATCAATTTGCTCAGCAGGGGGATTATGCATCCATAAGACGGCTTCAGGTTCAGCGTCTCCTTTAGATGATTCAGAAACCAACTCAACACCCGCAGCCCGTGCTTGATGAGCCAGCGTGAGCTTGAGCGGTAAACCCTCGTAGCGAGTAATTTGCTGGCTCGCTTCAGGATAAGTCCAGCGCAGACTAATGCGGGGTGTTTCAGGCACCAGTACCCGCGCTAAAAGTGTGCAGGCCAATTCATCCGCTCCCGGATAGAGCAAGACCCTTTCACTTAAACCGCGTGAATCAATCTGCGCTTGTAATTGAGCTCTTTCCATTACGGTCCAGCCATAGCGACCACCGTCATCGCAACCGATTAGCAGCGTTTGCAACAGCCCTTGTTCTACCGTATCAAGCAGGTTTTCAAGCAACGTAAAATTACGTAAACGCAGAGCCCGGTAATCTTCTAAAACATCAGCTGGTATCTGAGCCGAGAGCGCTTTATATTCGGACTCAAGTTCATGGTCTGTATGCATCTGCAGATAATGCTCAAGCCAAGCATAGCGATAGATTTCTTTACCGTATTGAGCCCAATAAGGACGTTCTTCAGTATCATCATGGCTATTTGACAGACGTAGCAAGGTGGCAAAGGCGTGTATTTTCAGTTCGGGTTGCTGAGCGCGATAGTTCTGCAACAACTGAATTTTTTCTTGTAAAGTCCTGAGTGGCTCACGGTTTTTACGTGAAGCAACAAGATTGCCATAAATCCAGGTATCCAGACTCAGCAACAAGCCTTGAGCCCCTTTAAGCCGGGACTCTAGCCAGGCTTGAAGACGGTCTCGACGGGCTGCTGTGCGAGCATCGCCTAAAAGTGAAATATCCGGAACATATAAGCGCTCACCCGCTAAAGCGGCTAGCTGAACGGGAAATCGAGCATTACAGGGCCTGCCATCAAGCGGCAGAAACAGCCAATGAGACATCCCAATAACTATTTTCGCGCGCTAAAGAGATCCAGAACGGATTTCTTGACGCTTGACCCAAACTGTAAAAACAGAATACGAGTCAGAATACCCATATAATTGGGCCAGGAAATATAGCCATCGGGCGCTTCAGCGTCCACGGCAAAGACTGATTCACGCTCAATTTCTTCGTCTAGCATCTGCTCACCAGGCACATTTAAGCCTGCAAGCTCATAAAAATCAAGGTTGAGCAGCGTGGCGTATAAATCACGCGGGTTAAGCTTGATTTTTAAAAACTGGTCAATTGTGTCACACCCGTAGTACATCTCTTCGACCTGGGCTAGAACCTCTTTTTTAAGGTTCATTGAGACATCCACCACACGATTTAAGGGGAGTTTTTGAATAAACCACTCAACCATTTCTTCTGAGACTTCAGAAGTGCGCTTAAGCATGCTGCTAAGATGAGGCATCAGGTCACGCAGGCGAAACTCCATCGACATGCCCACACCGACTAGCCGGTCTTCAGTACCGGTTAAAACAATCTTTGCGGACTTAGGTTCGATCGGTTTATCGTCAAGGGCCATAATATAGGCCCCGATATCAATCATCTGATGGTAAAGCATTAGACGCTTACTCCTGCGTTAATCTTCATCGTCGTCCTCATCATCTTCATCCCAGTCATCATCTTCGTTTTCGTTGTTGGCGCGTACTAATCGCCCAACCATAACGGCACGCTGTTTAGCCGCCTTGGCAGCGCGTTTTTTCAGTTTGTCAGCCATCAGACTGCCCCAAAGCGTCAGGTCTTGTGAACGTAGAGTCGGAACCAGATTGGCCATGATGCGGTAATGAATATACATCTTAAGCGTTTCGATTTTTTCACGTTGCCACTCTTCAGGCTTTTCAAGAAACGTCTCAATTTCATAGAGATATTTCTCTGCCATATTCTGGGCAACCGTCATCGAAATTTCACGCATACCCTGATGGGCCAACTCTGCAACCAGATTAGTCGGCTCAATATCGTCATGTAACTCTGGCAGAGCAGCGCGAATATGCTGTTTAAAATCCTGTGCGGCTGTTACCGCCACAAAATTTACCAGCATTTCAGATTGTTCGATGTCATTGATTAAAGTAGCGCGTTTGCTTTCGCTAAACAGCAACATCCCGCGCACCGCTTTACTGATTTCTTTATCAATTTCTTCGACATATTCTTCAAAGAATTGCTCGGTTTCAGCCGCTTCACTTTCAACAGACATAACTTCGCCGCCAACCATAATCATCTTGGGCTTATCGTCTGCTTGTTTAGCTGATTCTTCAACCAGCAGTTCTTTGATTTCGGGCTTCTTAATGCGGCGATCCATAAATTCTTGAAATTGCACCAGACCGCGCGGCTTTTTTAAGTCTTTGTTTTCAGCATATTCAATCGCCTGTTTAGCCAGCTCATTCATGCCGACATTAAAGAGATAAGAGAGTTTAGGATCTTCTTTAAACTCTAAAAACTTGCCAATCTGGTACCAGACTTTGCGTAAGCGATTCGGCGCATTGCTTAGTGAGGCCTGAAGCTCAATTAACTCTTCTGATTCGTCAGCCTCTAGCTCACCAATCATAAAGTTGAAAATATCGTCAAAATACTCACTGTAATATTCAATTTGTTTGGCGACGTTATCGCCAGATGTCAAAGGCGTAATCACGCGTTCTTTGAGCTTTTCAGGCAGAACCGGGGGAGCCGTCTCAATCGAACGATCGAGAATTTCCATTGCCTTGGCAACATACTGCATTTCGTTGGGAGTATAACCTTGGGGATTGGTTGTCGTCATCACAACCAAAATGGTATCTACATGATCCCGTACCACCGACGGTAAAAACAGGATCGATTTAATTCCCCAAGATGTCGCAAACTGAGCAACAGCGGCGTCAGAGAACTTAGTTGCATCAGGAATCAACAGAGGCTGACGGCCAGCGCGAACCTGCTCAACCACAGGCAAAGTATGTAAAAACACGCCTTCTAGGTCAGGCAACTGTCCACCTTTAGGCGGATCTTTAGGCGGCTGCTTATTAACCGGGATTTTAGGACCGTCATCTTCTTCTTTTTTTTCAACTTTTTCAATGGTTTCGATGATTTCACCACCAACCATAATACGTTTGATGACGGGCTTTTCTTCTTCTTTTTTCTCAATCGGCTTGGGTGGAAGATTACTCTGTTGACGCACTACACAGATTTCACCCAGCTCGTCGTAGTGCTCATACATCGCCGCCACAACGTGTTCGGCTTTGAGCATTAATTTAAATCGATTACAAGCCAGCTTATACATCATCGGCGGGTCAATAACTGAATGCTCAAGCTCAGACTGAAGGTTGCCCACCAGTTTTTGGAGCTCCATGCCGCGCATGCGCTCTTGTTCCATGCGCTTTTTCTGTTCAGCCAGGACGCGCTTTTGTTCACGGGTCAGCTTCTGAGGCGGCTGAGCCTGAACCGGCTGGGCGCCGGGTGGAAGATTCGGGTTCTGCATGCTATTCCCTTGGTTCCCTTTCACACTGCAATCTTAGACGGTCAACGTCCTTCGGATGACTCACGGGCACAAATGCTACCGGCTGGCTAATAGCCAGCAACGGATTTACAGGGATTCTTCGATATCTTCTTCTTCGTCAAAATCGTCTTCGGGGTTATATTTCACACCCTTTTTCAAAGGCGTCTTAAGCGTGATGTTAAAAGACTTTCCGCCAATTTTAAACGACATATAGCTGTATTCGCGATCTGACTCAATTTCAAAATCACGACCAGAAAAAACTTTGCCCATTGCAGCAGCTGCCGCACGCATAGCAGCTGGTGGAATACTTTGCCCAGCGCCAAGCAACGAACGGGGTGGAACATCAGCCTGAATCTGTTTGTGCGCATTGGACATATTTTGCACAAAACGGTTCATCTGGGCATCTTGAGTGAGTTTGAGGATCTGCTGCTGATCTTGTGAGGGCAGCTGGGTCAAAGCATTGACGTTAGTTGTCGGCAGCTTGACTGAGCTCTGCATTTGCACGAACTGCTTGGAATCCAGCTTTGGGGTCGCCTGGACCGGACGCGCCTGAGCTGGTTGGGCTGTAGGCTGGGGGGTCTGAACCTGGGGGGTCTGGGGGGCTACACGATTAACTCCGCCAAATGACATAGCTCTGCTCCTCGGTTTTTGTATTTATTTTACACCATAAACCCTGGACTTCACCAGAACAGAAGGTCTAGTTCAATCCTTCGCAAAAAAGCTAAAGTATAATACCTGCTATGAGGCCCGCATGAAGCTTGTACCCAGTACCCTACCTGATTCACATTTTCTTACTGCCGCGTTGCGCTCTTGGTTAGTTAATCATCTCTTAAGTGACAAAGATCTGGATGAACTTGTTTATCTTTTACTTGAGCTTGGCTATGCAGAAACAAGTTTGCCCCAAGCCACTGAACACTTAAGAGACTTTCTTAAGCGCGAGATGAGTCGCCTCGCAGGAGATTCCAGTCCGGTTAATACCCAGCGCTTGATTCGTCTCTGTGAAGGTCTTGTACAGTTTTATTTATTACACCAAAAACGCGAAACACCCGAGCTTGATCAGCTTAATTTATTTTTGCCGCCGGGCCTTAGCTTCAGCTCAGTCAGCGGACACTTATTATTCGAGCCCAAAGATTATTACCAGCCTCATAATCTTTTTGCACAAGAACAGCCAAGCTGGGTTCTCAACCAGGATCTAACCATTCCAATTCAGAGCGCTCCAGATGAGCAAACAAGCCATCTGGATTACAAACAAACAGCTCAATCAGAAGAAG
>CAJYHH010000534.1 GCA_913773825.1 Candidatus Sericytochromatia bacterium
CGCAGCAGGGGCACCGGCCCTCTGACCCCGCCGGAAGAAGAAGCCAAAAGGAAACAAGAGCCATGAGTACAACCGGGCTCAGAGTATCACTGCTTAAAGTACTTGAACATTATCTTACGCCCCAGCAGTTTAAGCGCTATGTCAAAATTGAGCGCAGTAACCAGTTGGCTTCCCCCCAGCATTTTTATAATGCCGCCCTGCGCGACCTCAGCATTCGCGACACCGAAGCAGCGATTTTTAATCTGACGCGCGTCTTTGAGCTGGAGCCCCGTCATTTGCCTTCATTACATCTGGCGCGCACAATGTTATTTGGCTTAAATAAACTGTTTCAGGAAGCAGGCGGAGAGCTTTATCGCTCTAAGTTTCCGAATTTAAATTCTTATCGCCAGCGTCTGGATCGCCAGATTCAGGAGCTTGAGCAGGAAGACCAGCGCGTGCGCAATGAAATGACCCAGACAGACGCTAAAAAAGGTTTTCTGGGTGGCTTATTTGGCGGTAACGCCAAAAAAGCTCAGCGCATTGCCCAACTGCAGGGCAGAGCCCAGCAACTCGCTCATGAAATTAATGGCCTGCAGAAAAAACGCGCCCAGATTCTCAAGCTGGTTCAGATTCAGGAGTTTGCCAACGTCATCTCTCTGATGCTGGAAGTTTGTATGTTCCCTGCGCGCTATAGCTGGCTGGCAGAAGAACAAGCCAAATCTGATCCAGGTCAGAAGCTGCAGACAAGTGTCTGGTATGGTTAGTTTTGTTTAATCCCCAAGAGTTCTTGGGCAGTTTGGCGTTTATCTACACCCTGGCTCCAGAAGGCAAAGCCACATACCAGCAATAGACTGTAATACCAGCGTTCACATAGATTAAGCAATAAGATTTTGAGCTGCATCTCATCTCGTGCTTTTAAAGCTTGTTGCAGAGCCAGCCATTCGAGGCGGTGCGGCAAAAACATCAAGAACAAACTAAGAGCCCGTTGAAAAGCTGGGATTTTGCGCTTGTAATACTTTTCAAAAACATCCGCCAGCAGGGCTTCTAAAACAAAATGCTCCCACTCTCCCATATGCTCCCGCCAATGTTCATAATTCGCTCGTTTAACTGAAAACGTCTCTGAACGCTGATCAATTTTTCCATGTACACCCGAACTTATGCTAAGCGGGACGCCATCAATCGTTGATTGTAATAAATGAGGATGCCAGCTTAGCTTAAGGTATTCAGCCAGTTCACGCATGGTCGTCTCAGGAGATTCATGAAGTTTTTCAAGCGTAATGCCATAAACCGCTCTGCCCAACAGTGTTTCAGCCAATCGCCAGCCCATTAAGATATGCCGCCAGGTCTGAAGATAACTCCCCGTCAGCACCAGATCAGGCCAGCTGAGACCCGGACGAATATCCAGCGTACTCGCTAACATCGAATAATATCCCCGCACCGGGTGACGAATCATGCCCAGTAACTTGAGATCGGGAAAATCCTGACACAGACTGGCTAATTGTCTGACGTTTTCAGACCAATGTTGTTGAAAGGCAATCAACTTGCGGCCTTCAAGCTGAAAGCCTTTAGACAGATAATACGCCCCATGCAGCGCAATAAAAAAGACTTTGCGGGAGTCCTGACGAAGTCCCTCAGCACCCAGCTTTTCACCCATTTTGTGAATTAAAAGATGAAAAATCCGCTTAAAGCTAGCCTCATAAAGCGGGTCGTCTGCATCAAACACATATTCATCTTTGCGCTCATTGATAATATTTTGTTTACGGTGTAAATCACAATAAACATCCAGCATTGAATCAAATTGAGTATGGTGGCGTTCAATCAGTCCAGTCCAAAGCTGGTTAAAACTGGCGATCGA
>CAJYHH010000535.1 GCA_913773825.1 Candidatus Sericytochromatia bacterium
TTTCAAGCCTGGTCACTTCGAGGCTGTAATACAGGTCGTTAATAGTTTGAGTGACCAGTTTGAGCATGCCCTGGCCAAGCACAATTCCCAAGACCAGGCCTAGACCCGCAGCCAAAAGACTGATGATCAGGGCCTCGCCCAGAATCAAAGCAAAAATTCCGCCTTGAGTGACACCCAGGGTGCGTAAAGTACCCAGTTGTGAACGGCGGCGCAGCACGGCAAATGAGACCGTGTTATAGGCTAAAAACATGCCGACAACCAGAGCAAGCAGGCTCAAAGCGCTTAGATTCAGCGCAAAGGCAGCAGACATCTGCTGCAGACCTTCGCTGCGGCTGCTGGCCGTGGTGAGTTCGAAACCTTGAGGCAGCAATTGGCGCAAACTGGTCTCACGGCCTGTGGGCAAAATCAGATCAATCCGGCTGAGTCCGCCTGTTAAATTTAAGACATGTTGGGCTGTACCAATGTCTGCCAGAATCACATCTCCCAGACTTGCGCTGAGCACAGGATCTGGATTTTTGAGCAGGCCAATAACTTCCACTGATTTTTTATTGAGGATCAGTTTATGATTGGCCGGCAGCTCTTGGCCAAGTGCTTCGGTAAGCAGAACCGTGTCTGAACGTGTAATCAGCTCAGAATAGTTGCCTAATTCTGACTGCGTTCCAGGGCCTGTCTCAGAACCCGCTTTTGCTTGCTGAGAATCTGAGTCCGGGGTTGCACCTAAATGACTGCGAAAAGGGGCTTCAGCCAAAGGATCAATGCCTAATAAACGAACCTGACGCTGCCAGGGAGAAACGCTGACATTGGCTGAAATAATCGGCGCAACCTGAATATCTGGTTCCTGGCGCAAACGCCTGTAAAGGCTTTCGGGAATGCTCGAGCCTGAGGGTGAGACAATCTGATGGGTAGTTCGCCCGGTTAAGGCTTCGGTTGAAAGTTCAAAGCTCCGTTTGGCGCTCTGATTGGCCAGGTCAACGGCGACAACCACGGCGGTCCCTAGACTCAGACCGATAATCAACATCAGGGTCTGGAGCCACTGACGGCGCATCGTGCTCAAGCCGAGTTTAAATGCCCAGTTCAATGTTTACCTGATTTCTGGAGAACCGAAAGGCCTTAAAAGCCGCCAGCATAAAGATTCGTCATCCTGTTTAGTTTCTGCCATTATAGAAGTTTTTGATTTCATCAAGTCAATCAGCTGAGGATTTTGTATGCCGTCTTTGTTTAAAAGCTTAAGACACTTAGCTGAAAAATGCTTAAGTTTTTACAGTGGCTTCATCAGGTCGTATTTTGGCTGGAAACGTCAACATCAAGTAGATTCATGCTCTTCAAGCGTTTGTGTGAGCGGCTAGATCGCCTGTAATGGGCCTGAAAACCAGGGAAATAGAGATGGTGATCCATCACAAAACACACTATACTAATGATTACATCTCACTCTGCTTGTTGGAAGCGTAATCAGATAGTTACGATGCAAACCGAAATACGCCTGTTAGGTCGCTACCGCCTGGATGCTGAAATTGGACGCGGAGGTATGGGGCTGGTCTATCGAGCTTATGATGAGCTCGAAGGCAAAGTTGTTGCGATCAAGTCTTTGCTGGTTGATGGCGTCCCGCCTAATGAGCGAGAAGAAACCCTTGCCCGCTTTCAGCGCGAGGCTCGAGCCTCAATGATTCTGCGTCACCCGCATATTGTGCAGGTCCATGACTTTATTGTCGAAGATGGCCAGTATTATCTGGTGATGGAATATCTTGAAGGTCAGACACTTAAAGCTTTTCAGCAAGGTGAATTACGGCTAAGTGGCGGCCAGTTGCTAGATATTCTGGTTCAAATCTGTGACGGTCTTCATTTTGCTCATCAGCAGGGCGTCATTCACCGTGATATTAAGCCAGATAATTTGTTTATCACAAGCGACCATAAAGCCAAAATTATGGATTTTGGAATTGCGCGTCAGAATACTTCCGAGCATTTTTTGCTGACCACTCAGCCCGGCACGATGCTGGGTACTTTATCGTATATGTCACCTGAGCAACTTCAGGATTCAGCGATGGTGGATCCGCGGACAGATATTTTTTCGCTGGGTGTGGTGATGTACGAGCTTTTTACGGGCAAATTACCGTTTGAAGGTGAAAGTATGGGGCAGACCGTAATCCGGATTCTGACCACGACACCCAAACCGCCGAGTGAATTAAACTCACGGGTTCCCCCAGAGCTTGAAGAAATTATTAACAAAGCCATGATCAAACGCCGTGGTCAGCGTTATCAGACCACCCAGGATCTGGCTCATGATTTACTTAAACTGCGCGGTAAACAGGCTGAATCAGCTGCTTTGTCAGAAGGCCACCACAACACAGGTAATCGCGACTGGGCGCGCAAGACTTTTCGCGCCAATGCCAAAGAGCCTACCAACGAGCAGTCCACCCGACCCATGGGGGCCTTACAAGAGCAGCTTGAAAAAGAAGGTCTAACTTTAGAGGGGCATCAAGCTCAAACGCTGATTGATCGTGACCGGGGGCTGACGCTGGAATGTACCGCAGATGGCTTACAAGCCTGGCTGACGCTCGATCCGACTTATGCAGCTGATATGCCAACGCTTGAGCACATTAAAGAGCTTCTGGATAAAGCGCATGTCAGCTATGGACTGAAAGTAGATGTCATTGAGTCTGCTGCTAAACAAGGCTATCTTGAACGAACATTGATTGCCAGTGGTGAAGCCCCCACTCCTGGGCAAAATGCTGAACTGGAATATTTAATTCAGCGCACCACAACTGGCCCCACAGAACGGGACGATGGCCGGGTTGATTTTCGTGAGCTTCATTTACATAGTTCTGTTCAGGCTGGCACACCCTTGTTGCGTAAATATCCGGCAATCCCTGGTGAAGCGGGCATCAGCGTCTATGGCACTTCGATTCCGCCCAATAATGTGATTGACTGCAAGTTGTTAGAAGGCCCTGGGACTGCGCTGGCCAGCGATGATCCGATGCTGCTGATTGCTACCCGTGCGGGGATGCCGGTTAGAATGGCCGCCACCTGCCGGGTTGAGTCTGTTTTAGAACTTGAAAACGTCGGTGTTGCGACAGGTAATGTGCGCTTTGACGGTACAGTTGTGGTGCGCGGCTTGGTTCAAAAAGGCTTTCGGATTGAAGCGGGTGGCGACATTATTGTACATGGTAATGTTGAAGATGCTGTTTTAAATGCGGGCGGCAATCTGTTTTTGTATGCCCCCGTTTATGGCGGTGCCCAGACCGTGCTTACGTCTAAATATCAGCTGCATGGTCAGTTTATTCAGCAGGCAAAAATTGAATGTGGTGGCGATTTGTTTATTCGCGAAGCCCTGATGCATTGCCATACGCGTGTGGTGGGTAAAGCTGTAATTGGTGGTTTAGATGGCTCTGAAACCGGCCGTGGGCTGGTTAATGGGGGTGAGCTTTACGGCACCCATTTTGTTCAGTTACGCACCCTGGGATCCGCTTCAACAACGGCCACCCAGATTGCCCTGGGCAGTCATCCTCAGCTTGATGCCCATCTGACAGATTTAGAAGCCCAGATGGCAGTCATCAAACAAAAGCTTCAGGACAATATCAAAAACATGATCTATTTGCGCACTCAGGGAGGCGCACAGAGTGAGCGCATGCAGGCCCTTGAAGCTGAGCGCAGTCGATTAATGTTTGAAAGCAATACAGCGATTGATGAAATCCAGTTTTTAAAGGACAGCCTGAAACAAGCTGAAAATCCTAAGTCTTGCCGGATTCGCGTCACTGACACGATTCAACCTGGCGTGAAAGTCAATATTTCTGGTGCTGCTCGCCTGTTTGATAATCCTGAGCCTGGGCCTTTGTCGCTCTGGACCATGGCCACTGACGCCCGCCGCCGCGAAGTGACGATTTCTTTTGGCTAATTAATCCATACCTCACCGCTAACTTCCTAGACCCTGCTGAAAACATCCTTTTAAGCGTGAACTTTTAAGTCCTTAGCTGACTTTTTAGATACTGATTTTCTGCTTGAGAATTTTAAATGATGCTAATAACCTCCAATTAAGTCGGCCTGGTTTTAATTGGGTTTAAAATTTTACTTTTATGCCTGAATGTTTTTGAAAATCAGGCGTGACACTTGAATTTTTAACTGCTAACATAAAGAAATATTGTGACGAATGCTTAAAGAAAATAATTCTTTATTGACAACTAATGGGCGACAAGATCAGGTTTAGTTTTTGTGAATCAGGGGAATGAGTGATCAAGAGGGCTAGAGTATGAGC
>CAJYHH010000536.1 GCA_913773825.1 Candidatus Sericytochromatia bacterium
TCTATTGATGGGTCTGGCTTTGCTTAACAAAATTCAGACCATCTCGCTATTTTTTATCCTGCCTGCTTTTAGCGTTTTTTGCTATCTGCGCTGGCTCGAAGACCAGACAGAAGCGGGCTTAGAGTTAGACCCAACAGACTTTCAAGCCCCCAAAACCCAGCGCACTGTGCTGGCCATTTTTGCCATCAGCGGGTTGATTTTTGCTTTACTCACAGGCTTAACTTTAACAGCCCCAGTCCTGCCAGGCCGCACTGTCACAATCATTGATGGCGCTAAAATTCTCAAACATCTGCCTGGATCACTAGCCAGCCTCAAAATGCAGATTTTTTGGCTGGGCTTTATCTTTAGCGGTATTCTTGCCGCCTGTCTGTTACGAGTCCAGCATCGCGCCATCAAAAGCTGGGCTCCGGCTCTGAATCTGTACCCCTTGTTTCCAGCTGGTGCCATGCTGGCATTCTGCTTACCGCTGTTCAGTCTGCTTAAACATCCCGAAGGCTTCTCCAAAAGCTGGCTCTATACTGCCAATCTGATTCGCTCAGCTGTCTGGCTTGATGCCTCATTATTCAGCCAAGGCGGCAATGCTTCACGCCAAACACTGAGCTATCTTGTTCAGCATCGGCCTGATTTACTGCTGTTGTCTGTAGCAACCCTGGGCCTGCTAGGCTTAATGGCCTGGCAAGATCGCGCCAGACGCTGGCTTCATCTTGGTACCTGCGCAGTACTTGGGGCCTGTCTATTAACCCTGTTGCTGGGTAACCGGCCTTTGTTACGTGACACGGTCTGGTATGAAGTCTGGTGCAGCTGGGCTGCTCTGTTGGGCCTCGGCCAGCTCTTTGGAGCACTCAAACATCAGGGCAAATCCACTTTAAGCTGGCTCCTGCTAGTCGCCGTAGTCGGCATCTCCTTTAATAGCGTTATGTTGGCAGAGCGCGAGCGTGAGAGTTTTTATGTCTATCACTCGCCTTATGGCTTTGATGGTGCCCCGTATGATTATTTTATGGCCAAAGCGGTGTATCTCCATCATGCCAATCCCTATGGCGAGATCTTTGATCAGGCTTTTGAACAAGATCCACTCAAAATCCGACAGGCCATTGCTGAAGCCCGCAACTGGTCTCATATCCAGCGCCAACTTCGACATCCCTTTGTCAATGCTGAAACGCCATTGCGAATAGCTGGCCAGCTCAAAAATCGTTTTCCAGTCTGGCAGCATAATCAACAATGGGCACGTTTTGAACGCCTGCCCATAGAACTGCAAAACAGCCCTTTTATTGCTCTAAACAATCTGATTCCCCACCTGCGCAATCGACAGTATCTCAATGACTTTGCCCTGCAGACTTTTCAGGGTCGGCTCAAAGTTCCGGGTGCTCCCATGATCACTCTGGTCCCGCCTTTTAATTACACCCTGATTATGGCTCTGCCCGAAGCCGATCTGCGCTCAAAAAATCTTGTCTCAGGGCCTGCTCCAGAAGCTCAAAGTCTGACTGTCACAGAACAAGGTCAAATAATCTCTTACCGACTCTTCCAGATGAAGGGTCCCGAAGCCCTTGATCAGCGCAAGCTGACAACGCTTAGTGCACCTGCGTTAGGGATTGTGTATGGAAGCAGCGTGCAGCCTCCCGACATTCCAGCCTGGACACCAGAGCTCAGCCAATGGCTGGGAGCCGAATAACTTAGCTGAGTCTGATTAACCATCAAGCTGGGTAACGCGGCAGACGTGTGCCAAGCCCTGTCAGAATCTCATAGGGAATTGTGCCGAGCTGGTCGGCCCATTCCTGAGCGCTAATCTGGTCTTGACCACTGCTGCCAATAAACACCACTTCAATGCCGGGTTCAGCCCAAAACGGTAGCTCAGTCAGGTCAATCACACATTGATCCATGGAGATCCGACCCACAATCGGCATCCGGTAACCACTGATCAACACTTCCTGCTGATTAGACAAGCGACGATTCATGCCATCGGCGTAACCTAAAGCAACAACCCCCAAACGGCTGGAGCGAGTTGTGGTAAAGGTGCGACCATAGCCCAATGAACTACCGGCTGGTACTTGTTTAAACTGACTGATATGGCTTTTAAGCGCTAAGACAGGCTTTAGATCTGGTCGTTTGTCTGCAGGCACGCCACTGTATCCATAGAGCGAAATCCCTGGCCGCACCATATCAAAGTGAGCCTCTGGGTACTGAAAAACCGCATCGCTATTGGCCAGGTGAAAGATAGGCTGAAAACGCTCAGACAAAGCATGAGCCTTAAACTGCTCACCCACCTGTTTAAATTTTTCGATCTGGCCGTAGATATATTCACTTGCAGGCTCATCTGAACAAGCCAGATGAGAACAGATCCCGCGCAGCTCAATCTGAGTAGTTTCAAGCAGAGCCTTTAAGGCAAAAGGTACTTCCTCAGGCATAATCCCAACCCGGCCCATGCCTGTATCGATTTTTAAATGAACCTTGGCAGGCTTTTTTAGGCGCTGGGCCAAAGTGTCAAGCAGAGGGATATGCGCAACTGTATGAAGCATAAACTCAAAGCCAGCTTCAATCACACTTTTGTACTGAGGCTCAGCCAGGGCACCCAGAATCAGAATCTGCTCAGCCTGAGGGCAGATTTCTTGTAAATACAGGGCTTCACCCAGGGTCGCAACGCCAAACTCACTGACGCCTTCAGCAAACAGCGCAGGCGCAATGATCGAAACATTATGGCCATAAGCATTGGCTTTGACCACACCTAAAATACGCGCACTGCTGGCATGTTGGCGCAGCAGCTGCAAATTATGCCGCAGAGCGTCGAGGTCAACCTCAACCCATTTTGAATAAGCTTCACGCGGCAGAGTATTCCGAATCATATTAAAACCAATCTATCTCTTAAATCCGGCAGTCGCTCTGAGACTCAGAGCGACTGCATAGCTTGCAACAGCAAACATCAGGCAATGTGCCACGGCTGACTGTTAAGCGTAAAGAGGCTGCTTTAAAACGAGATCAGCGGCATCTGAAAGGCGCCATCTTCAGATCTAAACAAATCGCCACCTTTATCATCAAGTCCCGTTGTGCCGCAATTGGGGCCCACACACTGAGTAATGTTCTGGGTTGGTCGTGCTAATACAACGGCTACCGCAATGCCCGCGCCAACCACCACAGCAGCGCCAACCGCCCACCAGATCCAGCTCATATCGCCATTATTCTGGGCGGTCACGCCATCACGGCCGCGCAGCTGGCTTTTGACCATTTCAAGTTCACGGTCGCTGACATATAAATTCAGCTTGCGGGGGATCAAAAGTGAGAGATAATCAACCGCCACCAGAATATCGTTTTCAGACTGAAAAGCGTAACTGTCACTCACCAGCACTTTGGCGGTTTCAACATCAATCATCCGCACGTTGATTTCAAAGCGATTGCCTGCTTTGACCACATCACCGGTAACAAGATAATCCGCATTCAGCATTTTGCCGACTTCTTTGGCTTTACCCGCATCGGCATAAACAGACTGACCAAAGCCCAACTCTTTAATCGCTTTATCCAGCTGTCCACGCTCAACCAAGGTCAATTCTGTACGTCGAGCTAACTTGGTCATCAGAGATTCTGCAATCCCGCGCTTAAGATGATCCTGACCGGCATCTCCTGTATGATTTTCAAAATCGACAACGGCAAGGGTTTTATTTTCGCTCTGCTGAGCCACGCGATAAGAGCCGATAAATTCTGAGTTCGGCTGTGACCAGGCCGGAAGGCTCATGCCTGTGCTGAGAATACCTGCCAATACCAAAGCCAGTCCACGGGAACGAAGTTGCTGCATACTTGATTACTCCTTGTTGCGGGTTATCTTCTAAAGCGTCTCTTATAGCCTGATAGCTTAGCCAGACTGCAACGTCCAGACTCATCATACCGCAAGGCTTAGACTCAAGCTATGCCCCAGCTTTCAGGCTCAATACGCCAATATGAAGAAATGCAAAGCCCAAAATACCCAGATTCTTGGCTTGGAATCCGCAATGATTTACATCAAGTCTGGACCTATTCTGGATCAGATTAAACAGTTTCTCTCTCTGTCATGCTAAAACCAGGAAGAGGAAAACTTCTTCCAGACAGTCTCTTAAAGGAGTCCCTGTCCCACAAGAGCCATCTGAATAGCATCGGGTTTCAAGGCCCAAGCTCCGTCAGCGCAATCTCTCAGCTCACGGGTGCCACCTGGCAAAATAACCAGCGTCACCACAGAGTCTATCTCCTCTGCGCTGCCGGAGTTTTTTTATCATCTAGCATCAACGTAAGGCCTGAAGCTTCTCAAGAGCTTTTAGGGCCTCTGGTGTGCGCCAACGTAGACGATCATCCATTAAATCAATCATACGGCTGCGCAGATGAACCGGAATCTGACTGAGCTTAGTTTGTAGATTGGGCGCACCCAGGGCCTGCCCCAGCACATTATCTGCACGGGTAAACTCACTGACGCCTGAGAGCTGGTTGAGAATTTCACTGGTATGTTGCCAATTGCCCGTTTTAGTACCCAGCTCAATCACCCAGCCCAGCAGATTGCCTAACTGCGCGTCATCATCCATTTCTGAAGCCAGATTGGCCATATTTAAGCCTGACATGACCTGCTCAAACTGAATCCAGGACGTGGCCTGCAGCAGGTCATAAATCGCTGTCTGCTCTCCTGCAGTGGTAATGCCTGTTGTCAGATTATTAACCGCATCCCGCACCAGACTGGCTGGGACAGCATGAAAAAGCTTACCTTTGACGACATTTTCTTCTTTTAAAAAAGCCCTGATTGCCACATCACGATTGTTAACTGCCAGCTGGGTAGAAAAAGCCTCAAACTTAGGGCCTGTTTTGCCTGTTGCATCTATTTCACTTTTGGCAATCCAGCCTAATACTTTACCGGCCTGGGTATCGTTTTCAAGCCGACTGGCCAGTCTACGGGTATCAATTCCTGCCAAAAGCTGATTAAAATCTTTACCAAAGGGCACGTCTTTAAGAATGTCATAAACCAGCTGCTGAAAAGCTGAACGGTTGCTGCTTTTTTCTAAGAGTTCATTGATAATCTGAACTTTCGTCTCAACCCCGCCCCGTTTGGCGATTTCACGCAGATTGTTGATTTCCTTGGGGTCACCTTTCCAGAGGTTTTCTAAAGCCCCCAAAACACCGTTGCGATCATAGCCACTGCTGGCTTCAGTTGCTAACTGGCTGCTGCGATTGGCCAGATTCTGCTGAAACTCACCGGCTTTCTGCATCACTTCAGAGCCTTTTTGGGCAGCCCAGCCTTTAATCCCGTCACTGCCGGTCGGAATCGAAATCGCTCCAGCGCGATACGCCGTACCGTTTGGCGCAATAATTTTTGCTTCGCTGTCGCGTGGCACCATCGCCACAAATAAGCGATTCATACCCGTGTCAATTTGTTTGCCGCCAACAGACAAACCCAATTTGCTCCAGATCTGTTTAAAATCACTTTCGCTGACCTGCTGAATCACCCCATGAGGATTGGCAATGGTAAAATACAGCTCTTGTTTATGGGTCTGAGGATTATTCTGATAATCATAGCCAATCACATTTATCCAATGAGCAGACTTTCCGTCTGGTTTGGCCTGAGCGGGTTTATCGTAACTACCAGCCTCAAAGTTCCAGTCCGTCAGGCACATGATGGGCACACCTTTGTCTAAATAAGCCTTAAGTTCACTGGTACTGGCGTTATTTTTAAGACCTGCGCGCATGCCGTGGCTATTGGCATAATCAACAATATCGCGAGGTGCGGTGTAACCATCAATATCAAAACTTTTAAGGCCGGTTGGCAAAGCAATTTCAAGTTTACCTTTGGCGCGAATATATTTATCAATTGTGGTAACCGTATTTTCTAATGTATGGCCCTGATGATATTTCAGCAACATCGATAGAGAAGTGGTGCCACAGGAGTTACCCACCTGTTCCTGAACACGAAGCACACCGGCCTTGATGTCTTTAAGCGCCTCAATCTGACGCGAAGGTAAGGCATCTGGTGAATAGGGAATACTGGTACGAAAACTCTGCTCAGTCTTTGTCAGGCCTTCAGCGGCTTTCCAGGCTCGTAAAGCAGGTTTAGGAGGTGGCGCGGGCTCAGGTGCTGGCTCAGGTGCAGGGGTTTCAGCTTCACTTTCAGATAGGGCATCAACAGATGCTGAAAGAGTTTCTTCAGTGACGGGTGGCTCAGGTTCAACTTCAAATAAAACCAGATGTGGTGAGGTATTAGCAGCCTGGGCCATGGCTTTAATGGTGGATTTATCAAACTCTCCAGCCTGGGCTTTAATCGCCAGGCGTTCCAGTTCAGCCCCGCTGACAAAACCATCCTGATTGCTGTCTGCCTGAGCTCGAATCTCTTCCGCTGTAACCTTGCCGTCTTTGTCTTTGTCCACTTCCTGCAAAAACGAAGCGCGAGCCTCGTCATTGGCCATCAGATGAGTGGTTTTATCCCAAAGTCGTCGGGCCTGGTCATTGAGGTTAGGCATCATCAGTCTCCCTGAATCGCTTTGAATGACTTATCGCGCTTAAAAACCAAAGCTGAACGGATTTGATGAAAGCATAATAATTTATGTATCAAGTATCAGGCTCAATCAAGAGGCTTGACCTATCAGGTAAGATAGTTTGTGAAAGGTGATTCACCATGTTGTTTCGCATCACTTTTGTGGCTATTTCTTTGTGTCTAATGAACCTGAATCTGGCCTTAGCGCAAACTCAAACACCAGACATCATCACCTTTCCAAATTTTGTTACGCCTCAAGAGCCTGAGTCAGTTACTCATCTGCCATTAGCATCTAAAACCCAGATACAAGCAATTGAGTTTGTCACACATAAACCCTCTAATCAGCAGATTCAAATGCCAACTCAGGGCAGCTTTAAGGTCATTTTTACAACTGGAAAGAGCTTTAAAATTCTTGACCAGAATGCCACAGATGGTAAAGCTATCATCCAGATGCCCATAGGTAACTATGACTTCTATTTACAGGCATGGGCCAACAAAGCTCTGAGCAATAAAGAGGTCCATTTAAAAATGGAAGATCCTCTTTATCACATCTACCAAACAATAGACTCAAATTTAGAGAGGCCATGGTACAAACTATCTGGAAGGCCCATGCCTGTCCCATCTGATTGGCACAACCCTGATGGTAATCAATATGCTCTCAGTTTCAGCCCTCAAAGTTTATCTCAACTTTCAATTCATTGGCTTCCAGCAACACAGATAAATTTTCCAGTAGGCATAGCTCAGATTGGGCCTGAAGGCGGCAAAGTTGAGTTGCCGGGCGTTGCAAGTCTCATTATTCCCAACGGAGCGCTTGATAAAGTAATGACGATAGTCTTAAGACATCAAACACAAGTGGCTTCTAGAAAAATACAATGTTCTAATCCACATGACCCCTATGATTGTGCTCCTGGTATGGTTTTCGCTGCACCTATTATTCAAATTGCACCTCTAGGAACAATTCTCAGTAAGCCTGGGCAGTTAGACCTACCAATTTATGATTTCTTTTCACGTTATGGGCCACGAGCGATCCAGGAGATAGCTAGCATGGATGTTTCAAACCCATTATCTTGGCAATATTATCCTTATCTAGATAAAAAACCAGAATCTCAGAGTTTTGAGAATACCACAGAGCATAATCTACTCATATGGGTCAAACAGTTTAGTTATATTTCTCGAGAAATGTTCTACACACCAAGTGTTAAGCAGTTTGATTATCAAAGAAAAATCAAAACGGCTCCATAACTTTAAATTTTGATTTTTTGACTAAAAATCAAATACCTGTCTTTTTAAATTTTTAACCTTTAAAAAAACGTTTATTCTAGGCATTTCTATAAAAATCTTACTCAACTGAATAACTGATTGAATCTATTTGATTAATCATTAATTTGCAGCACCAGCACAGCATGAGGCGGTAACTGAAGCATGTCACCAGCTAATCTAAACTGATTTGTTAGCTGGTTTAAAACCGGCTGGCCCTGAATCTGAAACGCTATCCAGTTTTGCTGCAGCAGGGCATGTTTAAGCAGGCGTGCTTCAGGAGCGGGATTGAGCAATACCAGAAGAGCTTTACGGCTTGAATCGAGATGATTGTTATCGTCAATATGCATGGCGATCAGGCCAGAATCAGCTGGCCAGAAGCTAACGGATTTAAGAATCTGATCAGCGCTGCGCAGCCGCAGCAGAGGAGTCTCACGCCGAATCTGCAACAAAGCTTTGGTTTGTTCAAGTGCAGCCTGAATCTCCAGTTGCTGAGCCTGTAGCTCTTTATCCATCAAGCGTTCACGCCAGAAGTCCCATTCTTTTTGATTGCGCCAGGCGGCAGGCAGGCCTTTACCCCAGCCATTTGTCATATAGGTCCAGTCGAGAGCGTTAAAATAATCGCCTGAATCATAGCTATCGCCATCGCCGGATTTTGAGCGCAGGATTTCAATCCCTGAATCTAAAAAGGGCACACCTTGACCGAGTAAAACACTGGCAACGCCTAACATCTGCATATCACGCCGCTCTTGGGCTGTGGCGGTTTCAGGCAGACGGCCCGGTGTGCGATAAGGGGCTTTAGCGGCGATCTGATCCCATAAGCTGTAATTGTCATGGGCTGAGACATAGTTGATGCTTTCTTGTGGATCGAGTGTATAGCCTGCTCCAGGGCCACCGCGATATTTGAGCTCTGAGCCTTTAATCGCTTTGCCCTCAGCATCTGTCAAAACAAAGTTTTTTAGATTACCCGCCATACCAAGCCGAATATTATCCGTGTAATTCAGCAGCTGAGCTTTCTGGGCTTCTGGCTCTTTGGGTGTATCTGTATTGCTGGGGCTATGATTGGGATCGAGATACAAACCTGAAAGCCAGCCTTGATCAGAGCGTGTTGCATGGTCGAAGTTTCCACCTCTGGCGCTGTCGCGCAGGCGATCATTAAAGGTGCCAACGCCCATCCCAGCAGATAAAGCCTGGGTCATGGTCTGATTTGGCATGCGGGCATCAAGCGAGCCAAACTTCCAGCCTTCGCCATAAAGATAGATTTTTTTGCCGTCTACACCATCTTTGGCAAGCGTCAGCGAATCCAGGGCTGTGCGCACATTGCGCAGATTCTGAAGGGTGTGATGCCCCATTAAATCAAAGCGAAAGCCCGTAATTTTATAGTCTTTGGCCCAGCGTAGCAGCGTGTCAATCATCAGCTTTTCCATCATCACATGCTCAGTGGCCGTGTCCGGGCAACAGGTGCTTTGCTGAATTTTGCCTAAAGCATCCAGACGGTAATAATAGCCAGGCACAATTTTATCGAGCACCGACTTAGGCTGTTGGCCCGCTGCATGGGTATGGTTATAAACCACGTCCATAATACTTCCTAGCCCTGACTGGGCCAGACTACTGACCATTTGCCTAAACTCTAAAACACGGGCTGAGCCTTGTGGTTCGCTGCTATAACTGCCTTCGGTGACACCATAGTGATAAGGGTCGTAACCCCAGTTATAAGCATCATGGCCGCGCACAGCGCCAATCACAGCCTGCTGTACCGTTGAGTCAGCAGGCGCTTTGGGGATTTCAGGCACGACTTGTTTTGCACTCAGCTCTTCAACGGTGGCAATATCAAAGACAGGCAGCAAATGAATATGGCTTAGACCTGACTGGGCTAAAGCGCGAAGATGTTGCATCCCCTTACTTTGGGCATGAGTAAAAGCCTTATAACGGCCTCGATCCTGACTCGGCACGGTCTGATCGGCCACGCTAAAATCACGCAGATGCATTTCATAAATCACCATGTCTTCAGGCGCATCTTTTTGCACACCATGAGTGCTCAGCAATTGATCCCAACCAGCAGGCTTTAAAGCCGCATCATCCAGGCTGATAATCTGACTATGGGTGCTATTGGCTGCAAGTGAAAGAGAATAGGGGTCCGTTACGCGATTTACAACCCTATCACCCACGAGCGGTGAATAAACCGTGACTTCATAAAGATAATAGCTGCCGTACCAATCAGGCTGACCGCTCAGTTCCCAGACGCCTTGTGAAACATAGCGCATCGGCAAGCTGGCAAGCTGTTTATGAGCTTTATTGTCATAACGTAATAAACGAACCTGATTTGCGGTGGGCGCCCAGAGTCTAAACACAGGCACCTTACCCTTAAAGCTCAGGCCTAATTCACCTTTATAGGCCAATAACTGATCCAGAATCGGCGCTAATTGCAGCTGTTCAGAAACAGTCTGTTTGCCTTGATAAGTGCCCGTCACTTTGAGAACGGTGCGAAGCAAAACCGCAATTTCTGGTCCAGAAAACTTCTGGAGTTCAAGTTGAGCCTGGCCACGCAACCAGGGCAAACGTTTGCCAGTTTCTGATTCAGGCTTGATGCGGCCAGCATAACGCAAGGGATAAGCTTTCTGACCGCTGTGCAGCATCAGGTTAGTTTGGGTCAGTTCTGATTCACTAAGCTGGGTTGCCAGACTCAAAACCTGAGGCCCGGCCCAGGTTACAGCTGCTGATGGACGCTGTTCCTGACTCAAGGCGGGTAATCCAAACAGTGAGCAAATCATCAGCATCAGCAGCCAGTTACGCATAAAAAGCTCCTCCAGAATCTCTCATCATCATAACGCCGGAGTCAAAGAGAAGCCAGGAGCGCTTCGTTCTTCCCGACTCATCAAATGCTGCTTTTAGTCTCCTAGTCCATTAATCCCCTTCCAGCATTTCCCGCGCAGCCCGCCGCCCCGAAAGATAGGCACCATGTACAGTTGAAGGATAATCAACATGTGTCGCCTCACCTGCAAAAAACAGCACGTCTCCCACTGATTCAGCCAAAGCATCAATATCTTCAAGGGTTGCACCTGGCGGGATACGTGAGTATGAGCCACGCGCAAAAGGATCTGTATTCCAGTGGGTCACTTTGCCTGCAATGGGGTCTGGAATGTTGCTGCCAAACATCTTGCGGTAATCCGTCATCGCTGACGCAATCGCTTCACGTTCAGGAATCAGCTCAAGTAGACGAGCATGAGGTTCACGAGTTAGAGCAACCAAAACTGGCGTTTTAACATAGGGGATCATATTCCAGATTTCAAGGCTGAGCGTATTATTGGACTCCAGATAAGCCAGCCAATAAGAATCTTCTGGCCAAAAAGCTTTAGGAAAACGCAGGGCAATTTTATTCATCGTGCCCATCTCTAAACGAGAAATCGCCTTTTGTTTAGCCTTTGGCAGCTCAGGTGAAAAGCGAATTTGTCTTTCTTTGAGTACGCCCAAAGGCAAGGTAATCACAGCCTGATCAGCACGAAAAACGCCTTGATTAGTCTGTACACTGACGCCAGAATCAGAATATTCGATGGCGCTGATGCTGTGATTAAGCCGAATATCCAGCCCTTTGGCCAAGCCTTTAATCAGCTGATGATAACCCTTAGGAAAAATCAGATCTGGCCCGTCAAAGCCAGATTCTTCGTTCCAGCCCGCCCAGCCCAGATCACTTGCTGAACTGGCATATTCACTCTGCAGGGAAGAGTTTAATAACCAGTCGAGGCCACGCTGTTCAAGATCAGGCAGCTTAAACTGCTTACGCAAAAAAGCCACAGCTTCGGCAAGGGTTCTAAAATCATCAGGACGCTTATGTTTAAGCGCTTCAAGCCGTTCATAAAAATCTTCCGAAAGTCCAATCAGCTTAGCTGTCTGCTCAGCACTCAGACGCCGACCGTCGAGGTCATAAAGTGCCCCGGCCTGCATATCTGTAGGAACCGTCTGAACACTCAGGCTTTCGGCTAGTTGAGTCAGTGGATTATCCGTGCTGCCATGAATCCAGGCCGCTCCCATATCTAAAGGCAGCCCCAGACTATCATCAGTCCAGATGCGCCCACCAAGACGAGGCCGTGCTTCAAGCACAATCACTTCTGCACCTTCAGCTTTTAGTCGACTGGCAGCCGTTAAGCCCGTCATCCCGGCGCCAATTACCAGCACTTTCCAGTTTTGTTCACGGCTTGCTGCATTTGCTGCAAGCACAGTTGGCATTAATGTCAGCTGAGCCAGCCCTAAAGCCAATATTTTGAGAAAATCACGCCGATTCACAGAGTTGGCCTTTCGTGGGCTGATTTGACGGGTTAAAAATATCATCCCATCATAACCAAGCAACTCAGTAAAAGCCAGACGAGTTTGTCTTCAGCTCACTCAGATAACAAACTCAGATAAAGTTAAGTACAGGTATCTGTGATTCAGGCCAAAAGGGCTTTAGACCCCACCACCGTCTGGCAATGGTCTGATACAGCGAGCGAAAATCAACGTGATGGCGTAAATCTTGATTAACTAAATCTTCAAGCTGGGGCTGTTGACCATACAAGCCACCTTTCACACGGCCACCTAAAATCAACTGCGGTGAGGCGGTACCGTGATCAGTACCGCCGCTGGCGTTTTCAGCTACACGTCGCCCAAACTCAGAATAGGTCATTACCAACGTACGCTGCCAGTGACCCTGAGGCTCCAGAGCCTGATGAAAAGCACCAAGGGCTTCTGCCAGCTCACGCAGTAAACGTCCATGAATTCCGTCTTGTTGGCGATGCGTATCAAAACCACCGTGGGTGAGTTTATACACGGGGCTTTGAATACCAGCCCGGATTAACATTGCTACTTGACCCAGCTGCCGTCCCAGCGGGGTATCCGGCATTTTGACAGGTAGGGTTCCAGCCTGACTCAGACGTTGATTTAACTCACGGGCGCCTTGATTAAGGGTGGCTTCTACCCGCTGAATATGGTGTAGAGACTCAGGCATCTGGGATGAATTAACAGGTCTGCTTACAGAGCGAGGTAAACGACCCTTGGCATTCAGTGCCAAAGTACGCAAAGCCAGACTATTGAGCGGCCCAGCTGAGGTTTCACCCAGTAAAATCCCGTCTGCCAGACTCCGGCTATTAGCAGGTAGTTGTGGCAAAACGCGACCAAGCCAGCCATGCTCCAGATATTCATCAGCCTGCGAAGCGCTGTCCCAGATTTCAATTGAGCGAAAGTGAGAGCGGTTGGGCTGAGAATAACCCACCCCTAAAGCCCAGGCCATTTGTTTGCGCTGCCAAAGCGGCTTCAGCGCCTGTAATGCAGGATGTAAGCCCAGTTCAGCAC
The DNA here is from genome assembly GCA_913773825.1 of Candidatus Sericytochromatia bacterium. GTDB lineage: Bacteria > Cyanobacteriota > Sericytochromatia > UBA7694 > UBA7694 > CAJYHH01. Next base: position 13,049 of record CAJYHH010000536.1, read on the forward strand.
TTAACGGCAGAATCTCAGATTTGGGTAAAGCCAGCTGAGGCCGAAGTTTGTAATAAGCAGGCTGGTTGTAAGGAATCAAGGTATTGAGCCCATCATTACCCCCCTGTAATTCAATCAAAACCAGCACAGGCACCTGAGCATGATCAGCAGCCAGAGCGTTTAATATCACCAACGGATCTAAGCACAGGCTGATCAGTCCCAATCCACTCAGGCGTAAAAATTCACTGCGATTCATCTGTTTAATCCCTTATTTAAGCTGGTAACGCTGATCAAGCAAAAGTTCACTCAGATCTGAAGCAGGTGAAGGTGCCAAAGGCAAAAGACTTAAGTTTAGAACGGGGTTTAATGTTGGCCGCATCTCGACGAGCCTTGTCAAAAACTGCTGGCGAGCCACTAAAGTACGTGAATCAATCCAGTTGGGGCCACCTGGCCAGCCTTTGACGTTTGGCGGATTAAACAGATCCTGGCCCAGCTGACGGCTGGTCAGCACCAGGCCTTCAGCATCCGGCGGCAGACCCAGACTGCGAAAACTGCCAACAGTTAGTTCAATTGGTGATTTAATCAGACTGCCGCGCTCTGCCCAAAAAGCATCAGAAGTCAGAATGGTTTTTAGCAGCGGTTTAATCTGGTACTGATTACGGGCAAACTCTGCTCCCCAACGTTTAACCAACGTGGGGTTGGGATTAGGAGAAATCAGTGATTTCCAGAGCTGAAAAGCCAGATATTCACCGGTGCGCGGCTGGGCTAAGATGATGCGGATAATGTCTTCACCACGCCAAGGGCCAGTTTGGCCCATAAAAGTCTTATTGCCTTGGTCATGCTGCTTGGTTTTAAATACCGCCTGTCCGTTTGGGTCCAGACTCCAGCCGCTAAAGGCCCGAGCAGCTGCTTTAATATCTGCCTCTTGATAATGCCCTTCGCCTAAGGTAAATAACTCAAGCAATTCACGAGCAAAGTTTTCATTGGGTTTAGCCTTACGATTAACCGCACCGTCCAGATAACGCAGCATCGCTGGATCACAACTAATGGCCTGCAGTAAATCAGCAAAACTGCCCAAGGCATAACGGCGCAGTAACTGATTTTGTTTAGCCATCAAAGTGGGAGACTTTACTTTTTTAAGCGAAGACGTAAAGTGATTATGCCAAAAAAGCGTCATGGTCTCAGTCAGAGGGGATGGCGTGACCAGCATCTCTTGTAGCCACCAGGCTTTAAGCTGTTGGCTCTGTGCATTGCGTTCACGCTGATTTTTTTGAGTTTGAGCCTCATTTTGGCGCTGACGTTTTTTTTCAAGCACAGGCAATGAAGGCAAAGCGCTAACAGACTGACTGCGAGTTTCGTTGATTAACTTTTCAACCGCTTGAGTACGCGTTAAGGGCAAAAGCGCCTGAACGGTGGCTACTTGGGGTCCAAAGGCCACGCGGCGCAACAGATGTCCTGCTTCGTCAGGGGTCAGAGCTTGAGCCGGTAAGCCAACAAAACCCAGCAGACTCAGGCAGCCTAAACCCCTTAATATCCATTTTTGTTGAAGACTCAGGTGAATTTGCATAGCCTGATTTTAGGCTTTGAGTCAAAAAAAACCAAGCAAACATTTAAATTTGCTTACACTTAAATTACAACTAGAACTAAAAACCACACAACAAGATTTTAGTGGGTTAAAATCTGATGCTCAGTAGCCGTTAACTGGAGTTCAGCAGGCGAGGCTGATGGCATCACAAACGCACTGATGAGCGCTGTTAGCGAAAAGCCAAATAGACCAATAAACACAGCCATCAGTGAATGCTGAAGGCCTAAAGTTGGCTGGGTCTGAACCTGAATCACCCCCATCAGACTCACACCTAAAGTCGCGCCAATATTGCGCAAAAGCACGAGTGTGGCAGACGCAACGCCTATTTCATTACGAGCCACAACCGTCTGAGCCGCAATCAGCAAAGGTGCCGTTACAGCTCCCATGCCCAGGCCTAAACAAATACACCAGAGAATAATCCCCGGCACAGGCAGGCTCCCGGCAATTGCGCTCCAGGCCGCCATACTTAAAACTAAAAAGCCACAGCCAATTAGACACAGACTGCGAAAACCCAAACGGTTTAGCCAAAAACCAGCCAGCGCGCTGGCAATTGGCCAGGCCAGCATCATGGGCGTAAAGACAATACCACTGGCTTCTGGGCTGAGTTGCTGAACTTGCTGCAGATAAAAGGGAATATAGGTCAGGGCACTAAAGCCAACAAAATTACTGACAAAGCCCAACAAACACGCTGTACGATAAGCGAGTTTTGAAAAGGGATGTAAAGGCACAAGTGGGGCAGGTGAAGTGCGTTGGCGCCAAATAAAAGCCGCCAGCAAAATCACAACCGGAATATAAGCCAGACCGGGCAGGCCTTCGATACTGGTCATGAGTACAAAACCACCCAGGCCAAAAATCAGCAAAAAGGCGCCCAGGTAATCCATCCGCGCCCCAGCAGGACGAGCCTCTTGGCGTGGAAAGCTGACCCAGAAAATAATCAGTGCCAGCAAAGCCAACACCACATTTAAGCCAAAAATCCAGTGCCAGGATAAATAACTCACCAGCCAGGCACCGCTAATTGGGCCAGCCAGACTAGAAAAACCCCAGACCATGCTGATCAGACTTTGTTTGGAACCACGTTCTTCTGGCGGAAACAACACCCCAAATGCAATCATCGGCAAGCCTTGAAGACCCGCAGCCCCTAAGCCCTGAAGGGCTCGACCCAGAATCAGCGCCAGCATCGTGGGCGCCAGCATACACACAGCTGAACCAATCAAAAAGATGCTGCCGGCCACTAACATACAGCGCCGGATGCCAATTTGATCCGCCATGCGGCCAAAGAAGGGAAGCGCCAGTGTAGACGTGAGCATAAACGAGGTAAAGGCCCAGTGATAAAGCTCAGGCTGACCCATTAACTCTACAATTCGCGGCATCGCAGTTGAGAGAATCGTGGTATCAATCGCCGCCAAAAACAGCATCAATAAAAGGCTGAATAAGGCCCAGGGCGAAACAGGTGGATGGGAATGCCCGGCGTGGACGGGTGAGTCAGAGGGGTTAAGTTTAGACATTTACACGCGCTGTGTAGAACACTATCATAGGAATAACAGCATATCCACAAACCCCCATAAAATTAAAGGGCATTCGGCAGAACCCAATTTCTAGATGAATCAGCCTGAGGGGAAAACGCTTTACGAAGACACGTGATAAGGAGTTTGCGATGCCCATCCGGATTGGGGGGGTCCCCGAACATTTTAATCTGCCCTGGCATCTGGGCCTTGAGCAGGGCCGCTTTGCCGCTGCAGGTTTAGAGGTCAGCTTTAGTGAGTATCCAACTGGCACGGGCGCCATGTGCCAGGATCTGCGTGACGGTAAAATTGATCTGGCGGTTGCCCTGACCGAAGGCTTATTAGCGGACATCGCCACTTATGATCAAACGCGCTTATTAGCGCCGTTTGTGCTTTCACCCCTGCGCTGGGGGATTCATGTTGCAGCTGATTCTGATTTTAATTCTGAGCAGGATTTAAAAGGCAAAACAATTGCCATTAGCCGTTTTGGCAGTGGCTCCCATTTAATGGCGATGCTTTGGGCCCGTTCACAGGGCTGGTCACCTGAACAGCTTAAGTTTAAAGCTGTTGGTGGACTAGAATCGCTTGAGCAGGCTTTATTAGATAAAAGTGCTGATCTGTTTTTATGGGAAGTGTTTATGACTTTGCCTAAGGTGCGCCAAGGCAGCCTGCGTAAAATCGCTGAGTGTCCAACACCCTGGCCTTGTTTTATGATCGCCTGTCGTCATAAAACAGCTGATCAGCCTGAGATTCAGACTTTATTGCAAGTGCTCTATTCTCTGACTGCTGAATGTCAGCAACAGTCTGAAATAACAATTTCAGAAGTAGCCAAGCGCTATGACTTAAGTCTGGAAGATGCCCAGACCTGGTTTAGTGAAGTCAAGTGGGCCACAAGCCCTGAATTGCCGCAGGCCAGTCTGACTCAGACTTTGACCACGCTAAAAGAGTTGGGTCTGGTTTAAACAGCTCCTTTTTAACAGATTTAATTAACACAAACAAAAGGCCCCTTGCGGGGCCCTTTGTTTTAGGGGATTGAATGATGATTACTGCGATGAAGGCTGCGTTAAATACTGAATTCCGAAGAATGGTTGCTTAAGAAATCAGCTCAACCATTTCGGGGTTGTGACGGTTGAGAATGCTGCGAGCCAGATTCAGCTCAGTCATCTCATCCTGTTCGTTTTTAGGCTTGATGATCACGATTGCTTTACCAGCGTCAAATGCAGAACGGTAAGCGTCTACACGATCGCTGGGGATACCTTCGTCCTGGAACAGGCCAACCAGAGCACCCGCAGTGGTACCTACAGCGGCACCAGTTGCCAGCGCACCGATAGCTGCAGCAATTGGGCCTGCTGCAAAGACGGGGCCAACGCCAGGGATCAGCAGAGCAGCAGCACCAGCTAAGAGACCGAGCGTGCCACCTTTGACTGAATCTTTAATCAGAGCGTTGGGATCTTTGACTCGAACATCGTTGGTGTCTTCGAGTTGTTTGTCGCGATTGACATTGACTTTATCGCCAATCAGCTCCTGGTCGACTACGTCTTCACGACGGAAAGCCGTGTCGCTTGCATAATCAACGCGACGGTCAACGTAGACATCATCTTCTACGCGGTCAACGCGATTATATGCGGTACCCGCATCAACACCGGTAATGGTATTTGTCGGGGTGATGACATCACGGCCAGGAATGGCCGTGTTGTAGGCGCTGTCATAGCGATCACGATCACGGTCAACGGTGTCTGCCGCGCCGTGCATGCCCATCCGGTCAAGTCCACGACCGACCTTATCGCTAAAATTATCTTTTAAGTTATCTCTTGTGACAGGACGCTCTAAGGTAGCAGAGGGGTAAGTGCCCGTGCTGTAAGCGCGAACTTCATTAACATCCTCTTGGACATGATCCATGTTCTTTGCCAGAACAGAGATTTCATCGCGGTTAAAGCCTGACTGGTTCAGGTCATCGAGAACCTGCTGAAGTTCCATCTGATTTCCAAAGATTGCAACAATTTTGTCTGCTCGATCGGCCATGATTCCATGACCTCCTTTCGTTTGTGCGTCTAGTGTTAGATGCGATAATTAATATATATGAAATCTGATATTAATTTACAAGGCCAGGGTCATAAAAGAAATGACAAAATTGGTGGGGCTTCTAAACCAAACCAGTAGCCGGTTTTGGCTTATTTGACGGATTTAGCCTTTACCGTTTAAAGCCCTGCAGCTTTGAACAAGCTGGACAGCCTTTTAGCTTTCAGGCTGTTGTAAAACGAGCCTAAAACAGCTGCCTTGGCCAGCTTGGCTATCTAACTCAAGCTCATAACCGAGATGTTCACATAAATTGCGCACAATGGCCAGCCCAAGCCCTGTGCCGTTATGTTCTCGATTGGTGCCATCCTGCAACTGTCGAAAAGCTTCAAAAATCAGCTCTTGATCAACTGCCGCAATTCCAGGCCCTGTATCAATCACTTCAATCAGACAAGCACGCCCGCGGCGATCTGCCTGTAGCCTAATGCTGACTAAACCAGTAGGCGTAAATTTAATCGCATTGCCGACTAAATTAAGCAGAATCTGCTTAAGCCGTTCGCGATCAGTTGTAAACGGTAATACCGTAGCAAGCTGAGCTTGTAAAAAGATGTTTTTTTCCTGGGCCTGCACTTCAAAAGCATCAAGTACTTCCCGTAATAAAGCAGACAGTTCAATCGTCTCATAGTGAAAAGGAATCTGGCCTGACTCTACGCGAGACAAATCCAGAATATCGTTAATTAAACTGAGCAAATGCAGGCCATTACGATGAATTCTGGACATAAAATCTAGCTCACGCTCTTTTAATGCCTGATTTCGATTTTTAAGTAATAAAGTTGTAAAGCCCAGAATAGAATTAAGCGGCGTACGCAACTCATGGCTCATTTTGGCCAGAAAATCACTTTTAGCCTGGCTGGCTTCTTCAGCCTTTTGCATCGCATCTTTTAAAACTTGTTCTGAACGCTTACGCTCGGTCAGGTCGGTCATCACACCCACTAAAATGGGATTACCCTGAGTGTCCAGAAAAGCTGATTTATGGGTCAAAACCCAACGTTTGACGCCATCAGCATCTGTAATAGACTCTTCGTTTTCGTTGCTGACCCCAGTGGCAAAAACTTGATTGTCTTTTTGCCAAAACACATCTGCTTCTTCTGGCGAAAAAACGTCATAGTCACTTTTACCAATCATCTCATCACGCTGGCGGCCAAAGAAACTGCAAAAGGCGTCGTTAAGAATAATCCAGCGATGATAACGGTCTTTAACAAAAACAGGATTAGGCATAAAGTGAATCACGCGCTCAAGCAGATCATGAACATCTTTAGGCGTGTGTTCATGAATCGGCGGCTGCTCAGCCCGCGCCATGCCCAGAATCGCTTCAAGGCTGCCATCAACGGCACATAAAGGCGTAAGCGTGATCATCAGCATTCTGGCTTCAAGTTTTGAATACCAAAAAAGTTGAACCGTCTGAAGAGAGTCTCTGACTTTTGTATAAGCAGGTTCCCAAGCGGCTTCAGCATCAGCAGGAAAAGGCAATAAACTGCCCTTTTCACCCCGACAAAAAAGCTGATCTGCAGCAGAATTACTGGCAAGCATCTTACCCTGGCCAGAGACAATCCAAGCACTGTCTGGCATGGCAACAACCAGCATCTGGGCAAAAAATTCCACTCTCTCTTCCCCCGCAAACCAACCCAGAATCTACTTGAATCTATTAACTGCAAAATACCGGGTACAGTCAAAACTGTAATTTTTCGAGTGTAACACAAGATCAGAGGCAGGAAAATAGACGCAAGAGCGCACCCTAACAATGATTTTACACACTGCCTCAAATCATCTTTTTCTTAACTCTCAGTCCGCACCCAATGCCAATAGCCCTATGCTAATATGTGCTCACCATGCTCAAAATGATTCATGTCTCGGGCAGTTATCTTTTTCTGCTCACTTTTTTAATCTCCTGCGCGCTGTGCGTTCTGAGTCTGATCCGCAAACAAGACCCTCTTGATCGCCTGACCGCCTGGAGCTTTGTGGTTAGTTTTGCCGTATTAGCCGTTAGCTATGCCTGTGGCTTTCAGCCCAAAGCAGATGTACTGGCTGTGGTTCAGGAACCCGTTGCCAAACTCGCCAACCGACATCATGACATGGCTAAATTTGCCTTGACGGGTATGACCTTAATTGGCGCCGCTTCAATAACGGTTTTGTTTAAATTCCGTCAGCAGCGATTTCCTAACTGGTTTTTGCCCAACTTACTCTTTTTGGCTTTGATGGTCGCGACATTTAGCATTCGCTCACTGGTTTATTCTTTTCAGATGGAAGGTCATCCCGATCGCCATAAACCCAAAACCAGCGCCAGCCCATCACCCGCAGCCAGCAGCACTTATTAATAGCTAATAGCCCGTAGCTGGTCGTTTGTAGCTTAAGACTGTTAACACAGCTGGGCTTTAAATAACCAGCAATAAAAAAGCGCTCTTTGCAGAGCGCTAAGGTTTAAATCTAGTTTTAAAAGCTACAAGCGACTGTTAACCAGCCAGCATCTCTTATAGATGTTTACCTACAATCGCAATCACCGTCACCTTGACCTGATCACGCATGGACTCGTCGAGGACGGTACCAAAGATCACGTTGGCGTCGGGATTAACCGTGTTGTAGATGACTTCAGCTGCATGGTTGATTTCATACAGCGAGACGTCCTGACCACTGGTGATATTAAAGACCACGCCCGTAGCACCGTCGATGCTGTACTCCAGCAGCGGATTTTCAATGGCGCGTTTAACTGCTTCAACAGCCGGATGTTCAACATCTGTGCTGCTGACACCTACACCCATGACACCCACACCCGCATTGCTCATGATCGCTTTTACGTCAGCAAAGTCAACGTTGATCAGACCAGGGATATTAATGATGTCGGAGATGCCCTGAATTGCCTGTAACAGAACATTGTCGACCTCACGGAAAGCATCTTTAACGGCCAGACCGCCTTTCATGCTCTGAAGCAGACGATCGTTAGAAATGACAATCAGAGTATCAACGCTCGCCAGCATGCGCTGGATACCAGCGTCAGACTGTTCTTTACGGCGTTTGCCTTCAAACAGGAAAGGGCGTGTAACAACGCCAACCGTCAGCGCGCCCATGCTTTTAGCCATCTGGGCCAATGCCGGAGCAGCGCCAGTACCGGTACCACCACCCATACCGCAGGTGATAAAGACCATATCCGTATCCTGCAGATAACGGGCTAAGTCGTCTTTGTTTTCTTCGAGTGCTTTAAGGCCGGTACCGGGGTCGCCGCCGGCACCCAGGCCGCGCGTCAGGCGCGAGCCAATCTGAATCCGATGTTCGGTATCAACGAGTGACAGAGCCTGGGCATCGGTGTTGACAGCGATAAAGTCTACGCCGTCAAAAGAAGCGGCACGCATATGATTGATCGTGTTACCGCCGGAGCCACCGACACCAAAGACCTTGATGCTGACAAGAGGTGTCATGAGAGTATATCTGTTCCTTCTATTGCAATAAATCGCAGAAGATAGTGTAGCAGAGCAGGATCAAATATCTCCGTGTCAGATGCACACGTAGGCCAGACAAGATAGGCGGCAATCCGTTTGTTGAGCCGCTGAGCGGCTTAAAAAAGTAAATTGCTGATTACACAGCTAATCAGGCTTTTTTGTCTTGTTTAAACCAGAGCTTGGCCTGATCAAGGAGGCCTGTCCGGCGTTTGCGCTGAGTCTGTACAGCTGGAGCCGTGCTCAAGCTCAGCCCCATGGCTTCTGTCTGATTTAAGGGTAAAAACGTCACTTCACAGCGATAAATCTGGCCCGCAATCCGGCGGCTAAAGCGACCGGTCTGCAGCCGACGTCCGGTATCCTCAGGCTGAGTCGATAAACCCGCATAGGCTTTAAAACAGGCCACAACAGCCTCAGCCAGATCAGCCGGCAAAGCAGGCTCAAGTTGAGTTCCAGCAGGGGTTTCAAAGCCCAGCATTAAAGCATCTGGCCCGGGCTCAAGAAAGACATAATCAGCCCCTAAAGCAACAGCCCGCCCCAAAATCGCCTGGGCAAGCCGAGCGAGCTGTTCTGTTGAATATTGAGCTGAAGCCGCTTGATGAGAAGGTTCTGTCTGAGACTCGGACATAGGGTATAAACAAGACCTATTCAATCATTCAATTAAAAGTCAGTTCTTTTAGTTTAACCCGTCTTCTTAGCCGCCACTAGTTAACTTAAGTTTGCGTGCTCTATTTGCGCTCTTTAAATGACAGCGGCTAAAGTCCTTCAGGCCAATGGCCTCTCCAGGCGCTGTCGTCACGGCGTGGCCGACGCAGCCAGGCGCCTAAAGGGCTGAGATCTTCAAAGCGCAGCAAGCTTTCTCGATTTGTCACAACTTGAAGATGCTGGGGTTTAAGTAAAGGGCCAGCATCAAAAAAGCCTTCAGGTAGTCTGTCTTCTGGACTAAACAGACTGACTCCATCAGAGAGAAAAGGCCGGCAGGCCAGCGTATATAAACCAGCTGGGGTTGAAACAAAGTCCAGACTGAGCAGACCGCTTAGATCCAGGCTTTTGATCAATTCGGCAGCAATTCGCTCACTGCCTGGATGATCCAGCAGATTCTGGCCTTTGGCAAGGTTTACATAAGCGCAATGTGCTCTGAGTTGACCTTTATAAGCCAGACTCAAGCAGCTAAAAGATTCCCCCTTTACAGGCTCTTGCAGCACCCAGGGTGTTTGTTCTGAAGGATTTATTTTGAGCAATGTCTGCGCATCTGAAATGGGTAATGTGACATCATAAGGTCCAAACTCAGGAATTAAGACAGCGTTTTGCCATTCTTCACGTAATCCGGCCAGACGTTTGGAATCCGTTACGCGTTTACAGGCTGGCACTAAGAGTTTAAGCGCTCTTAATAACTGATTTAACTGATAGCGACTATAAAGATGAGTGAGTAAATCGCTGCTGGGGCAAAAAACATGGCAACCGGTCTGTTCAAGTCTGCGCAGACCGCGTGACACATAAAAAATTTCTTCCCCCGTCGGAATCAATAACTGAATTTGCTGAGCATGCAAAACTTGTTCAAGTGCAGGCAAAAACGCTGGCGTCTGAGGAGCTGGCAGTTTGTGGTTGCCTCGGCAGTAACGCGAAGCACCAGCTGGATTAGGCTGCAGGCTTTCGGCTACTTGGCAGTAATAACCCGCTCGCGCAAATAAGCGCATGAGAATTAGCGTAGCCAGGCTGCGGCCACCAGTAAATAACACACGTAATGACATAGGCTACACAGTACTGGTTTAAAGCCCTTAGTGGGTAGGGGAGCTTCAAGACAAAAATAGCAAAATCAAAACCAAATCAAAACTAAAACAAGTTATTTTTTGACGTCAGATCACTCTCTCAGCCCCTCTCAGAACTATCCCGTTCAATCCACTTATAAGCCGGTGTTACAATGGGGTCTGAAAATTCCATCCGGGGGATGTAATGGCACGACTGTCGTTTGTCAAAATGCAGGGCCTAGGCAATGATTTTATTCTGGCCGAAGGCAAAGATCTCAGTGGTCTCTCAGCTCAGGAGCTTAGTGCTCTGGCGCAGCGACTTTGTGATCGTCATTTTGGCATTGGTGCTGATGGTCTGGTTTTAAACTGGCCCTCTGATCAGGGCGTTGCCAGAATGCAGATTCTTAATTCTGATGGGTCTGAGCCAGAGATGTGTGGAAACGGCCTACGCTGTTTTGCACGTTATCTCCAGCTTCAGGGCAGTCAGTTTAACGAATGGCAAATCGAAACCGGTGCGGGTCTGTTAAAAGCAGAAACCCGTCATAGCCAGCAGGCCCCTATCAGGGTAAATATGGGCAAGCCCATTTTGCACCCTGATAACATTCCGGCCCGTCATTTTACGGGAGAACAGGTAATAGACGAGCGGCTAATCTGTGAAGGTCAAAACTTTATCGTCACGCTGGTTTCAATGGGAAACCCACATTGTGTCATTCGTGTTCCTGACTTTGAGTCTTTGGACTTTGAGTATTGGGGTCCACGACTTGAACGGCATCCGGCTTTTCCTGCACGGGCCAATATTGAGTTTGTGGTAGTGGATGCCGCTCATCATGCCCGGGTTAAAGTCTGGGAACGAGGTGTGGGAGCAACGCTGGCGTGTGGAACGGGCGCTTGTGCCGTTTTGGTCGCGGGTGTATTGGGTGGCTGGCTAGATATCAAGGCTCAGATCAGTCTACCGGGTGGAGAGTTGCAGATTACCTGGCCTGAACCAGATGGGCCTGTTTGGATGGAAGGACCAGCAGAGCTGGTCTATCGGGGGGAAATAGAACTGGAGGCACAGCATGGCTGATAACACGGATCTCGAAAAACGTGATGGCGAAGTTTCAGATGAAGTCAAAAGTGATGTCAAAGGCGAAAAAGAAAAAAAACCGCGTGTTGAAATTGACACCACGGATAATTTCACTCGCCGAGATATGACTGAAGAAATGCAGGTTCTTTCTTCAGAAGCTGATCTTAAAGCTGCTGAAGCAGAAAAAAAATATATCAAGGCGACTTATGCCTTTGATAAAAATGACATCGATGAAGCTTTGATGCTGATCCGTTCAGCTCTGGCTTTGGCTCCGGGCAACCCCAAATATCATTACAATATCGGATTTTTGTACTGGCAAAAGGATCTGATCGAAGTCGCCCTTAACCATTACAAACTCTTCCTGCGCTATGCGCCGGAAAATCATAAAGAGCGCCAGAACATCGCAGATCGCGTAACTTATCTCGAAAAAGAGATTAAGACCCGGCGCACACGCAGATGAAATCTGAGAGTGCGGCCTATGGCCCAATCTGGGCAGGGCTGCTGGAAGAACTTGCTGCTTTGGCGCCTACGCCAGGTGGCCGCACTCTCTGTTTAAACCTGAGACCTGCTTGGGAAGCCTCGCAAGTTCAACATCAGCAAAACCTGACGCGCGAAATGAGCCAGTTACTTGAACTGAGCTGCTGGCAAAATCAGCCGGTTAAACCTGACTGGCTCAAACCACTGTTAAATCAAGCTGGTGCTTCAGGACGAGAACTCCTGAATTTTCTCTCGGGGCTGCAGCAACTTCGCGAAACACTTGAAACCCGCTCCCAGACTTTGCCCACCCTCTGGAAGCTAGGCCGCGATCTACAGCCTGAACCTGCTTTAATTAAACTGTTAAGTGCCGGGCGCATCAGCGCCGAAGCCCATAAACTACTGGTTCAGCGTCAGGGCAAAATCAAAGCCCAGCTTGAGCTTTTTGACCGCTTTAGCTTAATTTATGCCAAAGCCCGACTGGGGCAGAGCCGTCAGGGGGAACTGCCCAAAATTGGCAATAGCATCAAGCTTAAAAACTGGATTCCTGAGCGTCTGTCTCAAAGCAATCCACTTGAGCTGAGCCTAAGCAGCGATTTACACGCCCTGCTCCTCAGTGGCCAACACGGCAGCGGTAAAACCCGTTTGCTCCAAAGTCTGTATTTATCTTGTCTGATGCATCAGTCAGGAATACCCCAGCGCTGTGCAGCAGACTCTGCCCTACCTGTCTTTAGTGGACTTTGGCTGATTGATGCTGAACTTGCTTTAACTGAACGTCTAGAGCGCCTCAAACCTTTACTTCGCTCTCCAGCAGCAGGTCGCCTGTTGCTGATTGATGATTTTCCAGCTCATAGTGCGCCTGGTGAAGCTTATGCCCTGGGTAAAGTCCTGATTGAAAAACTCTGTGTCAAAGGCAGCCTGACCGTGGCTGCGACTCATCATCCGCTGCTGACTAAACTCGGCAACAATAAACCCAAATCGCCCTTAAGAACCCTGGCAATTTTGCGTGAAGGCTCCCGTCAAAACGCTAAAATCACCCTTAGCTGGGATCAGATCCAGCCAGCAGGCCTGATTGAGCGTGCCCGCGCAGCCGGCTGGCCAGCCGATCTTCTGCGTCAGGCAGAAGCCACGCAAAAAAGTCTCTCCCAGCCCAAAAGCCCAACGCCTAAACCAGCTGTTAAAAAAGCACCCAGTGCCCCTAAAGAGGCTCCCAAAGTCCCACTTAAACCGATTCGGGCAGACGTGCCTGCAGGCTCTTGGGTCTATTTGCCAGATCTAAATATCTATGGCGAGTTAATGAGTACCCCTGGTAAACGTCAGCGTGTTCAGGTCTTGTCTCAGGGTATGACCTTAGAAGTACCCGCAGATCGGGTGGTGCTCAGCAGCCATCGCAAAGAAAAAAAAGGCGATATTAGCGGCATTAAAATCCAGACCTGGTCTGTTACCGGTGATGCCTGTGATTTACACGGCCTGACGGTTGATGAAGCGCTGCCGCTTTTAGATAAATTTTTAGATACCGCTTATTATCAGGGCTTGCCTCAAGTGCGGATTATTCATGGCAAAGGCACAAGCGCTCTGCGTCGGGCTGTTCAGATTCATTTGTCTGAAACCGCTTATGTCCGTCGTTACCGCTTAGGTCACCCAGGTGAAGGCGATTCAGGTGTAACTGTTGTTGAATTAGGCGAAAAAGACTAGTCTTACTGTAGTCTGATCTCAAAGCTACAAAAACAAGCTTGATGACCAAAAATCTTTATGTTTTCCGTATATTTCAGACTCTTCTTTACAACTGCTTGCATCTTGCGCACTATGTTATAATTCAAGTCAAATGTAAACAATTGTAAAGCGAGGCGCTTGTGCCCGGCTTTTTACGCTCGATTCTGATCATGCTCGGCGTGACGGTCTTCAGCTTTCTGGCCGTCAGCACTTGGTATTGGACCCAGCTTCGCCAGCCCGCACCAGAAGTTACCCATTTGCTTCGGCGCACCATGCCAACAGTTGAGCAATTACTTGAGCGCCATGAAGATGCCAAAGTCTCTGCTCTTTTAGACAAACTGCCCTTTCAGGTAGTTGTAGCAGACGCCACCGGTCAGCCCTTAACCAGTAATCTGGCCACCACTCAGGCCGAACGCCAGGCCAGTGCTCAGCGCGCGCTAAGTAATCGTTTACTCGATAAATCTCTTGATAGTCCTACGGGTCTGCTGACTTTTTATTATCAGCCCCCTTCAGACTTTATGGATGCCCAGTTACTCTTTCCGCTCTTTTTTAGTTTGCTGCTTGGCTTGATTGCTACCCTTTGGGATTTTTTACAGCGTATTCACGAAGTGGATCAGACAGACGCTTTATTGGCCTTAAGCCATTTACCCGGTGTTGCTCATCCCCACGAACATGACTATGACGATAAACCGTCCTCAGCTGGTGAAGATCTGCGCTCTCGGATAGAGGAACTTGAACAAAAAAATAAAACCTTAAATGCAGCCTTGCTAAAAGCCAAACAATGGGTTGCTGCTGCGCCAGAAGAATCTTCTGAAGGCCGGGTTTCATCTCAGCAAGTTGCGCGACTAGAGAGCCGTCTGCATGAGCAAGAACAAAAAACACAAATGGCTCAACAGTCAGAAAATCGACTGCGCCAACAAAAAATCGAACTTGAAACACAGCTAGAAGCAGCAAAAAAACAGGCTTTAGAGCGCGAAAACGAAGCCAAAGTTTTACGCACTGACCATCAAAAACAAGAAGCAGAAATTACACGCCTGCATCAGGACAGTCAGCGTCAGCAGCGTGATCTGGAATTAGCTCAGAGCCGCCTGAATGAGCTTGAGAGCCAGACAACCCAGCTCCATGAAGCCTGGCAAGAAATCAGCAGTCTGCGCAGTAACCAAGATGAACTACTCAATCGTGAAGCCAGTTGGAAAAAAGAAAAGCAGCGTGTATTGGCGCTGATGCATGAAAAAGAAGAAGCGCTGACTGAAGCCCGTGAACGGCTTAAACAGTCTCGCCAAAAAGTGCATGAGTTGTCTGTTGCTTATAAAAAACAGTTAGAGCTAGCCCAAAATCTACCTGAAGATCTGGGAGATGCGCGGCGAATTTTAGATGGCCTGATCGAAGACAAAGATCAAATTGAACATGAAAACGTTCAGTTACAGCTAGAAGTAGCGGATCGAAATTCAGAAGTAGCTCGCTTGCGCAAAGAGCTTGAAGTTAGAGCCCAACGTCTGCAAGAAGCCCAAAAACTGATTGAAGATCTGTCCGGTGAGCTCAATAAACATGAGCGAGAGCTTAATTTATTAGGCGAAACCCTGTCAGATAAACTGCTGGATCTGGACCGGCTTAAAGATCTGCATGACGATAAAGTTCAAGTATTAGAAGCCACAAGCATTGAACGCGACCAACTACGCATGCGCTTAGATGAACTGGAATCTGAAGTTCAGCATCTGCGCCAGGATCAAGGCAGCCTGATCTATGAACGCGATCAGCTTCAGGACAAACTTTCAAATATTGATGTTGGCGCTTATGAACTCGAAATCGAACAACTGCGTCAGGCCTTACAATTAACAGGCCAGCAACAGCAACGCCGTGCTCAGGCCATTGAGCAACTTAAAACCAAGCTCAAAGAAGGTGAAGATCTTTACGCCCGTCTTAAACGCCATAGCGAATCTCAAGAACGTGACATCCGCAGCCTGCAGCAGGAAATTGGCGTCCACCACTCAGAGATTCAGTTGCTGCAAAGTAAACTCGCTCAACACGAAAATCCTGAATCTGATCATTTTCAAATGAGTCCTCTCACCGGCTGGAGCCTTCCAAAAGAGTGAGCAGACTTTGTTTGCTGTAGTGAGTTTTGAGTTTTGGGTTCTGAGTTTAAAACCTAAAACCAAAACAACTTCACACAAGATTTGCAATATTTTGCAATATCTGATTTAGCCAAAATGATCTTTCTTAGCTCCCAAAAACCCACTACTCACCACCCACCACCCATAACTCCCTCCCCCCTACTCCAACCATTTACCCCTCTCATTAGATATAATGGTGTATCGCATTTTTTAAGCAGCACCGAAGCAAACGATGGAAACCACAATCTACTTCATCATTTTGGCCACAATCGCCGTTTTAGGTGGATTTTTCACCATTACGCGCGCACATCCCCTTTCAGCGACTTTATCGCTGGTGGTCACCCTGATTGCCCTGGCCGGACTTTATGCCCTGCTGGCGGCTGACTTTCTCTTTGTCATTCAGATTCTCGTCTACGCAGGCGCGATCATGGCGCTGATGGTCTTT
>CAJYHH010000537.1 GCA_913773825.1 Candidatus Sericytochromatia bacterium
TGGCAGCATCACTCGACATCTACGCTCAGCTGCGCGAGCTGCCGCATGTCATTCAGCTGACTTTGCATCCGGCTTATAGCGACCTGGCAGAACCGCTGTTGACCTTTGCGCTTAATCAACTGGCCAATGTCAGCATTAACCCCGTGCTGATTGGCTCGTATGAATACGACCGTGCCAAACAGGACGCCATTAAAGCTCTGGGCTTTAAAAAGCTGACTGCTGACTTTTTGATGGTGCGCGACAGCGTTGAAAAACTGCTTTTGCCCACCGGCAACGAAGCCCAGCTAAAGTCCATGAACTTAGCGGACGGGTAAGCGCAGCGGCGCTTTGGGTGGGTAAAAACGCAGGGCATTCTGTTGGGGCGTCTACGACGTTTGGTTAGGGCTGCGCGGTTTAGGGTTACAGAGTTTTAAACCCTAAACCAAATCTTTGATGCGTCCTACCGCAGCGCTAGCTGTTCTAAACCGCGCCATAGGCGCCCTAAACCCCTCTTGCTTCTGGTATCATTCGATCTACCTGTCACCAAGGATTGTGAATGTCTGCTTTTGTTTCTTCTGTTTTGAGTTTTTTGGATGATGCTGTTGATCGAACTGTGATCGGGGGCTTTGATCGGATCGGTTATACTTTGCGTCAGCCGCTTTGGAACCCTGCTGATACAACGGTTGATCTCAGTGGTCAGGTCTGTTTGATTACGGGCGCGAATGGCGGATTAGGTTTTGCCATGGCAAAAGCTTTGGCTCAGCGCGGCGCGACTGTGATTATGGGTTGCCGCAGCCGCGAGCGCGGTGAAGCGGCTCGTCAGGAGCTGCTTAAGTACAGCCCACAACGTCAGGTTTTTCTAGAGCTTTTAGATGTGGGCGTGATGCCTTCGGTTCAGGCCTTTGCAGCGCGTTTTAAAGGCCGTTGGCCCAGATTAGACCTGCTGATTCACAATGCCGGGGCGCTGTTAAACAAGCGTCGTGAAACCGCCGACGGAATTGAGACAACCTTAGCCACTCATGTGCTAGGACCTTATTTACTGACTTATCTGCTAAAACCACAGTTTGAAGCGGGTGCGCGGGTGATTTTTGTCGCTTCTGGCGGTATGTATCTGGCGTCTTTACATCCAGAGGATTTGCAGTTTAAAAACCGTCATTATCACGGGGCTACTGCTTATGCCGAAGCCAAACGGGGACAGGTGACCTTAACTCAGCTTTGGGCAAAGGCTTTTGCGGATGACGGGATTCTGGTCAACGCCATGCATCCCGGTTGGGTAGATACACCCGGGATTCAAGATGCTTTGCCAGGCTTTCGGCTGCTGACCAAACCGATTTTGCGCAAGCCCGAACAGGGTGCTGACACAGCGGTCTGGCTGGCCAGCAAGCCTGATCTGACAATCAGCGGTGAGTTTTTCTGCGATCGTCGTCCTCGTCCGGTGTATCGGCTGGGACGTGGCCAGAATAGCCCTGCAGAAATAAGGGATTGGTGGCGCCAGCTTGGTGAGCTTAGCGGCCTGCCGCAGCCGTTTCCGCTGGAGCCTTCAGAGGCTGCGATTCCGGTGGCTGGGGCACACGGATCAAACGGCTAAGGTCGTAGCCCCGCTCGGTGGCTCGATCCAGAATACCCTGGTAGACATCTGCGGGCAGCTCTGGCAGGCGGCTTAAAATCCAGAACATGCTGCGGTCAGGATAGCCAACCACAAAAAACTCTTTCTGGGTGCCGATATCAATAATCAGGTAGTCAGCCTGTAAAGGCCAGAACAGCTGGTATTTAAAGTGACCCGTTGGAGCATCTGAGGCATTGCGCCACATTTTTGCTTTCATCTGTTTGGGCGGGGCGTCAAAACGCTGTTCGTGATAAGTGTAGGTCACAGCGATACTGCCATCTGCTTCGAGATCATAACGTTCCTGGGCGCCGACCCAGTCTGCTTTTTGAAAAGCATTCGGCAGATGAGCCAGTTCATACCAACTGCCCAATAGATCTTTAACCTCAACATGATCCAGGACCTGAACCTCTGATGCTGCACGGCTGCGCTGGTTCATCACCCAGAAAGTTCCGGCAATGACGCCAATGCCTAAGGCTAACAGACCTAAACGGCGGTTGCGATGAGTGTGAGTTGACATCTGATATTCTCCTTTAGCGTGAGTTTAAGCTTAAATCCGGATACAGGTCTGGTATCAAGCCTTTGATAGGCTTAAATCCTGAATTTAGCTGTATTTTAGCGCATTGGATGCTGCTGTTCTGAAAGTTTATCAGGCTGACGGGCTCCGTAACCAAGCCTGAATCAAGCCTGCTGCTAAGCGCTTTGCTCAGGCGGCGTCCCCAGTCCGCCTCACTCCATGCTATTCTGAGCTGCGATCAGGAGGTCTTGCCATGAGTGATAGTGCCAGCGACAGCAAAAGTGAAAGCAGAAGTGAAAGCTTTAAGGAGCCTGTGGCTCAGGTTGTAACAGAACCCACTCCAGCTGAAATTGAGGTTTTTTACAGTCCGCGCAGTCGGTCCTGGCAAGGCTTATTTGAAACCAAAGGTTGGCTCAAAGAAGGCAAAATTGTGCTGCCGCCTGATATCCTGGTTTATCTGTATTTTCCGCCTGCCACAACCGATATCAACACCATTGAGTCGATTAATCTGCAGCGCGTAACCGAAGTGACTGAACATTTTATCATTCATCGCGTCAATGCCAATGAAGAAGAATACTATCTCTGGGAAGACATTCAGTGTCTGCGCATCAAGACCAAAAAGAAGAAGACCTCGCGCTTCGGCGGCTGAGCCCCTGATGTTGACTCCCTGAGCTTGACCTAACAACATTCAGCAGGAGAACCCGCGTGAAGCTTTTATCCTCTTTGTCGATTCTGAGCCTGATGACGAGCTTAAGTGTAAGCCTGAGCAGTCTGCCCGCCCATGCCGGAAGCCTGGAGCGGGAAGTGGGCAGCGCCCGCCTGGATTGGGGCAAAGGGACGCTGACTGTTACCGGCTCAGGGGCTGTGTCTGGGGCTGCCGGTCAGAACATCGGCCAAAAGCGTTTAATGGCCCAGCGGGCAGCAATTAGTGATGCCTATCGTCAGCTGGCAGAATCAGTAAATGGGGTTCAGGTCTTTTCAGAATCAGTCGTCAAAGACTACGTAACCGAAAGTGACGTGATCCGGCTTCAGGTGAAGGCCGTGATTCGCGGCGCCAAACAAGTTGGTCAGCCCCGTTATCTTTCAGACGGAACCGTTGAAGTCGATCTGAATATTCCGATTTTTGGCCACGGCAGTCTGGCTGAAGGCCTTGAGTTTGGTCAAGCGCTGCAAAACCAGCTTGAACAGCCCTTTAGCAGCCTTGAGCAGTATCTGGCGTTTCGCGGCCAGCAACTTTCGGGCTTATCGGCCCGTTCGGCTGCTGATTCAGGCCAGCTGGCGCAGGCGAATCGCTATACAGGCCTGATCATCGATGCCGGTGGTTTGGCCGCAGAGCCCGCGATGGGTCCTTTTGTGGTGGCCGGCAGCAAACGTCTTCACGTCAGCCAGGAAATCGGCGTAGATCCTGATCGGGTGGTCAAAGAAGGCCCCTTACATTATGTTGAAAGCCTGAGTGAAGCCAAACAAGATCTGGAGCGCGTTGGCAATAACCCGCTGATTATTCGTGCTAAAGCC
>CAJYHH010000538.1 GCA_913773825.1 Candidatus Sericytochromatia bacterium
GAGTTTATTATAGCCTTAAGCAGGCCTGTAACTGAAGTGCGTGAGGGTTGTTCAGTCGCGTTTAGGCGGTCCTTTTGGCGGAATTTTAAAGCTGCTGTTCATCCATAGCAAAAATCTCAGCCAAAAAATCCAGCATCGCGCGCTCAGAACGCCGGGCAGCCAAGGGGTGATATTGAATGCCTGTTTCAGGACTTTGGGCCCCAGCAAAGGTAAACGCATGCATGGCGTGACCATAGTTGTAAATCTGCCAGTCGGCTTCTGCTGCAGTCAGTTCTTCAGCTAAAGATTCTAGTTGTGCCGGGCCGGTGACAGGGTCCTGATGGCCATGTAAAACCAGCACACTGGCCGTGATGGGGGCTTGCTCACCTAATTGTGGCGGCACATATGCCCCATGTAGACTCACTGCTGCTTTAATCGCCGGGTGCGCGCTGCGGGCCAGATCCAGCGCACAAAGGCCGCCAAAACAATAGCCAATCACCGCAATCTGATCGGGATCGACGCCAGGATGTTGCCTGACTGTTTCTAAAGCGGCGAATAGACGACGCTTTAATAATTCTCGATCGTCCATAAAGGGCTGCATCAGATGTTCATTGCCATGGGTGGGATGCCCACGCCGTCCCTGGCCATACACATCCAGCGCAAAAGCGGCATAGCCCTGTTCAGCCAGACGATCAGCCCGCGCGCGTTCATATTCACTTTGACCCCCCCAGGCATGGCAAACCATCACACAGGGCTTTTTTTGATCTTCGTGCCAGGCCAGATAGCCTTCACAGATTTGATCTGCTTCCTGATAAAGCAAGGTGGTTTGTTGCATGGTGAGGACTCCTTAAGTTTTAAAATCGATTATAAATGAATATTTATTTATAATCAAGTTGATTGCGCTAACAGGGCTTTTCGCTTGTGTTAGGCTTATCTAAACGCTGGCCTGAGCTATACTGCCCTTTATGTCTCGCGTCAAAAAAATCAGTGATGATGAAGTGCTGGATCTGGCTTTTCCGGTGATCTGTCAGGCGGGCTTTGATTCGTTTACGCTGGAGCAGGTCACACAGGTCACAGGGCTGTCACCGGCGACGCTTTTACAGCGTTTTCAGTCTAAAAAACAGCTGGCTTTTTTAGCCCGTGATCGCAAATGGCGCCAAAATCTCAGTCAGTTTGAACGGACCGCTTCAGGTCTAAGCGGCTTGGCTGGTTTAAACCAATTGCTTGCAGACATTGGCCAGAGTGTTGATTCTGACCGTTTAAATGAACATCTGCGCCTGCTGGCTGACGATATGGCTGAGCCTCGTTTAAAAACAGAAGCCTCACGTTTTTTTAGCTGGACGCGTCAGTTGATTCAGGGCTTTTTAACTGAGGCTGTGGCCCAGGAAGATTTAGATTCAGATACCCCTGTTGAAC
>CAJYHH010000539.1 GCA_913773825.1 Candidatus Sericytochromatia bacterium
AGGGCTTGGACCGTCAGCTTACCCAGCTGCAACAGCTGACCCGAAGTCTCGACGAGCGTCTGCCGCCGTTAATCACACCTCCAACAGGCTTAAAAGTAGACTATGCCGCGACGCTTAACCCGCGTCAACTACAGGCCGTGACCTGTACCTCTGGCCCCTTATTAGTCATTGCCGGAGCAGGCTCTGGTAAAACCCGCACTTTGGTTTACCGCCTGAGTTATTTGCTTGAACAGGGTGTTGAGCCTAACCGCATTTTACTGCTGACGTTTACACGCCGCTCAGCCCGCGAAATGCTGGAGCGCGCAATGCGCCTAAGGCCCGACAGTTCAGCCCATGAAGTCATGGGCGGGACGTTTCATTCTTTTTGTGCCTGGATTTTGCGTAGACTGGCGCCACTAGCGGGTTTAGCGCCTAACTTCACGATTATTGATACGGTTGATTCCAGCGATATTATTGATTTAATTTGCCAGGAACTCAAGCTACGCACCAAAGATAAAGCCTTTCCGCGCAAAAATCGGATTCAAGAGATTATTTCTAAAGCCCGCAATGCTCAGATTGAACTAAAAAGGGTACTAGAGCGTGAGTACCCCGAACTTTTAGCGGACTACACTGAGGATCTTGATTTAATCGCCTCCACTTATGAAGCGTATAAACGCGGCAATCAGGTCATGGACTATGATGACTTACTTGAAGTCACGCGTAAGCTGATGCTCGAAAACGAGCGCTTTGCCAGTCGGGCTCGTTCGTTTTTTGACTATGTCATGGTGGATGAGTACCAGGACACTAACTTATTGCAAAAAGAATTAGCTGACGCCCTGTCAAAAGATCATCGTAATTTAATGGTTGTGGGTGATGATGCCCAAAGCATTTATGGCTTTAGAGGCGCTCACTTTGAAAATATTCTGCGCTTTCCGCATACCTGGCAAGACTGCCATATTGTCAGGCTGGAACAAAATTACCGCAGCACGCCGCAAATTCTCAATGTCGCCAATGCGATTATTGCTCAGAATAAACTAGGCTTCCCCAAACGTCTGTTCTCTGACCGCGAAGCAGGCATTAAACCTCGCGTGGCCCGGCTTTATGGCCAGGAAGACGAAGCAAATTGGGTCTGTGACCGGATTTTAGAACTGCATCAGAGCATGCCTTTTTCAGAGATGGCGGTGTTATTTAGAGCAGGCTTTCACAGTAATTTTTTGCAGGCCGAACTGCTTAAACGACGTATTCCGTTTGTGGTCTACGGCGGAATTCGCTTTACAGAACGTCGCCATGTTAAAGACATGGTCGCTTATTTGCGGATTCTGCTTAACCCGATGGATGCCCTGGCCTGGCATCGGTTATTACAGCTTTTGCCAGGTATTGGCCAGGTCACAGCCCGCAGCATTATTGAACAGGTCCGTCGCCATGGGGGTGAGCTTGTGCCGTCTGAGTTTGGCCGCAAAAAATTTGCCACTCAGCTAACTGAGCTCAAGCAGACGCTTGATCAAGCCCATACATCCCTTTCACCAGCTGGCCAGCTACAGGTGATTCAAGAGCACTATATTCCGCTGCTCAAAGCCGCTGAAAGTGACTATCTGACTCGTTTACCCGACTTAGAAGTCTTAATCAGCCTGGCAGCTAAATACGAAAAGCTCGAGAAGTTTTTAACTGACTTTGCCCTGGACCCACCGTCTCAGAAGTTTCAGGACAAAAACACACCAACCGTTGAAGAACCCGAAGAAAAGCCGTTAGTGCTCTCAACTGTGCATTCAGCCAAAGGTCTAGAGTGGAAAGCCGTGTTTGTGATTCATCTCTTAGACGGGCTCTTTCCGTCTTCGCGTTCACTTAAGCAGCTCTCTGAGCTTGAAGAAGAGCGCAGATTGTTCTATGTGGCCTGCAGCCGCGCCGAAGACGAACTCAACTTAAGCTTGCCTGCGGTTTATTCATCTTTTAGTGAAGTCTTTAGTCAGCCCTCGCGTTTTTTAGCTGAGTTACCCAAAGAACTGACAGAGATTGTAGAAGTAAAGCACCGCTAGGGGCTGGCGGCTGGGAGCAGTAAGACACAAAAAATGCAAAGAACGCCCTGTTACGGACATAAACGGGCGGCCTTTTTGCTCCTATCTCCTAGCCACTGGCTACCAGATCTTTACCATTTTCTGACTACAAGCCTGATACTCTGGTCAGCGGCTTGTTTTTCTTCTGAGATCATAAAGCCGCGTGCTTTGACTTCTTTCATAACTTTTTGGTAGGCGTAGCGCTGCACAATCGCCTGGGCAATATCTGCCTGAGACTGGCCGACTGACTCTTCAATAGCCCACCAGTCAGCAACCATATCGTAAGTGCGATTGTCGCTGCTTTGTACAAAGCCAATGTCATATTCGCTGAGCAAATCAGGGAAGCGGGCTACCAGCTTGGCTTTTTTCTGCTGGTTTTCCCAGCCGCGAATACGAGCTTCGTGGATGACACGATAGTCGAGCTCGGTCAGGGCCAACTCCAGCGAGTTGAGGTCCATGATTTGGGTTTTAACACTTGTGAAGTGGGACATAGGCTTTCCCCCTACGTGGTTTACAGATCTGACTTGATTATAGGGGATGGCTCAGAAAGCGGTCAATTTTAACCCAGCTTAACGAAGCTGGAGATTGTGTACAAATTTAATCAAAAAATTGTCAAAAAAAGCCAGAACCCGCTGTCTCAGAGAGCAACGGGTTCGGATTTAAGCTTGTTTAAAGGCTGTGGCTTAATTAAGCCAGGCTGACAGCTTCTTGCTTTTCAGTCTTAACAGATACGCGGCAGATGCGAGCACCCAGGCTGGCCAGACGCTGTTCAAAACACTCATAACCACGGTCGAGGTAGAACAGGTTCGAAACAGATGTTTCACCTTCAGCAACTAAACCAGTCAGAACCAGAGCAGCCGCAGCGCGTAAGTCAGTTCCCTGAACAGGGGCGCCAGACAGACGGGGAACACCAGAGATAATCGCGGTTTTGCCTTCAACCCGGATGTTTGCACCCATACGCTGCATTTCGTCAGCGTACATAAAGCGGTTTTCAAAGACAGTTTCAGTAATGCTGCTGGTGCCGTCTGCAATTGCCATCATGGCGGCAAACTGAGCCTGCATATCGGTCGGGAAACCGGGGTGGGGCAACGTGCGAACATGCGTGGCCAGAATCGGATGACGGCCGCGCACTTCGAGGGTGTGGTCATCAATAATATCAATCAGAACGTTGGCTTCACGCATTTTGGCAATCAGAGAATCCAGGGAAGCAACCGGAGCGTGCTCCAGACGCAGCGTACCGCGAGTCATGGCAGCGCCAATCATAAAGGTACCGGCTTCGATACGGTCAGACATAACGGAGTAATGAACCGGCTGACGCAGAGATTCAACGCCTTCAATCGTGATGATATCGCTGCCAGCGCCCGTGATTTTGGCACCCATCTTGATCAGGAAGTTAGCCAGATCTTCGATTTCGGGCTCACGCGCGACGTTGTAGATGCGAGTCGTGCCTTCAGCTAAGCAGGCTGCCATCATGATGTTTTCAGTGGCGCCCACGCTGGGGAAGTTGAGGTAGATCTCAGCGCCGACCAGTTTGTCGACTTTGGCAATCACGTTGCCGTGTTCAATTTCGATCTGAGCACCCATGGCTTCGAGACCTTTGAGGTGAATGTCAACCGGGCGTGAACCAATCGCGCAACCGCCGGGTAGAGCCACTTCAGCGCGGCCCATACGAGCCAGCAGGGGACCCAGAACAAAGAAAGAAGCGCGCATTTTGGTGACAAGTTCATAAGGAGCGGAATATTTGTCGATGTTGCGGGGGTCGATTTCGAGGGTGTTTTTGTCGGTGAAGTGAACTTTAGCACCGAGGCTACGGAGCACATCTGCCATCACTTCAATATCTGCCAGGCGGGGGACGTTCTCAAGAACGATAATGTCTTGTTTACCGAGTACCGAGGCGGCCATCAGAACCAGGGCTGAGTTTTTAGCACCGTTGAGTTTAACCTGGCCTTCGAGAGCATATCCGCCCTGAATAATCAATCGCTCGAAATTCATGCTTTGCGTTCCACTTCTATTCATATGTCTGTAAGTCCATCATGCGCCACTTGCGGGTAGCAGCTCAGTGATTTCAACCACACTGCGTAAAACATCGTTCAAACGGGTTTTGGGGGTGACTGGGGAGTTTGTGTCGCTCCGGAACCGGAGTGAGTGTGAAATAACTGTTTGGCATTTATTAACACCTCATTATACCGATTTGCTGACAAACCGGCAATGTGACCTGCCCGATCAGACGCAGCAGGCATCCTGACTGTTCAGCACTTGCTTAATTATTATGAACAATTTTTCAGGACTTATGTGGCTTTTGGAGTTTGCCCTTCAAACAATCTTGAATCGGTCGCGCATCAGCAGACTGTCGATTAGAGATGCGAAGCCAGAGCGTTTTAGGTTCATTGATGAAGGTAACGGTCAAAGCACCGATTTGCCATTGGTTTTGGCAGTTTTTTTCAACAAGGGCGTGAAGAGTCGCGGTATCTAAACGACCTGCGCTGGCTTCTAGAGCAAAGTACTCAAGCTCTCGCCATTGGCGGGCATCAAGCCCTTTAGCAGCAGCATAGACTTTCATGGTCTGGGTATGAATCTGACCCTGGCTAAATAAAAACTCGTGTTCAGCTAATAAAGCCAGACTTTCGCGTGAATAAAAATAAAGATGGGGGTCGTCAATTTTAACAGGCTGGCCTTGCCAGCCGAGACGAGTATTATGCCCCCGTTCCAGGTAAGGCTTAAAGCTCTGCAGAGAATACCTGTCGCCAATTGCAGCCTGAGCAGGCAGAGCGAATACACTGCTTAAGCTCAAAAAGAGCAACAAGCCGCCTGGAACCAGGCGGCTTGTTGTAAATTTCATGACGATTGTGTCGTCCGTTGACTAGATGCGGCGACGGTTGTGTTTGCCGCGCAGCAGCTCGACGACCCGCAGGCGGGTACGTGCGCGCTGGAGCGCTGCCATCACGTCAGCTTTTGCATCAGCTTCTACACCAGCCTGGGCGTGAAGCTGAGCCTGAGCCCGTTCAGCTGCCTGTTTAGCGCGCAGCTCGTCGATATCGACGGCGCGCTCAGCGCTTTCAGTCAGGACCGTAGCGTGGCCATTGTGAAACTCCAGAATACCGCCCATGGTGGTGACAAAGTCACGCTGGCCGTTTTTCTGGAACTCGATATAGCCGACATCCACAAGCATAAACACGGGCACATGGCTGGGCAGAATCCCGATCGAGCCGCTAGGGCCCATAACTGACAGAAATTCTACCGGCTCGCTAAAGAGTGGCCCGGTCGGGGTGACGATGTCGAGTTGAATATCTCGCTTCATAATTTAGGCCGTACCTTACAGGTTTTTGGCTTTTTCGCGAGCATCTTCGATGGTACCAACCATCAGGAAGGCCTGCTCGGGCAGATCGTCGTGTTTACCTTCAAGGATTTCCTTAAAGCCACGGACGCTGTCCTCAAGTTTGACGTATTTGCCCGGGAAGTTGGTGAAGATTTCAGCAACGTGGAAGGGCTGGCTCAGGAAGCGCTGCAGCTTACGAGCACGGGATACAGTCAGCTTGTCTTCGGCAGAGAGTTCTTCCATACCCAGAATCGCAATGATGTCTTGCAGTTCGTTGTAGCGCTGCAGAACCTGCTGAACACCGCGAGCGGTTTCATAGTGCTCTTGACCGACAACTTCGGGCTTCAGAATCTGAGAAGAAGAGTCCAGAGGGTCAACGGCGGGGTAGATGCCAAGCTCAGAAATCTTACGTGACAATACGGTCTTTGCGCCCAAGTGAGCGAAAGTGGTAGCCGGAGCCGGGTCGGTCAAGTCATCCGCAGGAACGTAAACGGCCTGAATCGAAGTGATGGAACCTGATTTAGTAGAAGTGATGCGCTCTTGCATCGCACCCATTTCGGTTGCCAGAGTAGGCTGGTAGCCTACTGCTGAAGGCATACGGCCGAGCAGAGCGGAAACTTCAGAACCCGCCTGGGTGAAACGGAAAACGTTGTCAACGAAGAGCAGTACGTCCTGGTTCTGAACGTCGCGGAAGTACTCAGCAACCGTCAGACCGGTCAGACCAACGCGCATACGGGCGCCGGGCGGCTCATTCATCTGGCCGTAGACCAGCGCAACTTTGTCGATAACGTTTGACTCGATGAACTCATGATAAAGGTCGTTGCCTTCACGAGTGCGCTCACCTACGCCAGCGAATACAGATACGCCGCCGTGCTGTTTAGCAATATTGTGAATCAGCTCCTGAATCAATACGGTTTTGCCTACGCCAGCGCCGCCGAACAGACCGATTTTACCGCCTTTTGGATAAGGCGCGAGCAAGTCGATAACTTTAATGCCGGTTTCGAAAACTTCTGGTTCAACGGTCAGGTCAACCATGTCGGGAGCTGAACGGTGAATCGGAGAATAATCTGTAACCTGAACCGGGCCACGCTCGTCGATCGCTTCGCCAACGACGTTCATAATACGGCCAAGGGTGCCTTCGCCCACCGGAACCGTGATCGGTGCACCGGTGTCTTTGGCTTCCATACCGCGCATCAGGCCGTCTGTAGAAGACATCGCAACGGTGCGGACCATTTTATCGCCAAGATGCTGCTGAACTTCAACAACCAGACGGGTGCCGTCGGTACGGGTGATTTCAAGCGCGTTATAGATTGCGGGTAAGGCTTCGGTATCGAAATGGACGTCGATAACCGGACCCAGAATCTGAACGATTTTACCAATTTTTTCGGTTAAAACTGCTGTTTCTGCCATTTTCTCTTTCCTTGTAATTACTGGTTAAGGGCTTCGGCGCCGCCGACAACTTCCAGGATTTCCGTGGTGATGTGGGCCTGGCGGACCTTGTTGTAAACGATATTGAGGTTCGTCAGCAGGTCGTCGGCGTTTTTGGTCGCCGCGTCCATAGCGGTCATCTGAGCAGCCAGCTGACTGGCCGCGCTCTCAAGCAGAGCGCGGAGAATCTGACGGCTGATATAGCGCGGCAGGATGCTGCGCAGCAGAGTAACCGGATCGGGCTCAAAGATGTATTCCGCTTTGGGTGCAGCTTCGCCTTCAGGCGGAGCAACCGGCAGCAGCACCAGCTCAGTGGGCGTGTACTGCAGCATCGAAACAAAGCGGGTATAAAGCAGCACAACCTTGTCGACCTTACGGTCTAAAAAGGCCTGGCTCATGGCTTCGGTCAGCATTTCCGCTTCAGCGTAGCTCGGAACAGCCGGCAGCGCGCTATAACGTGCCAGAATGCTCAGACCTTCTTGACGGAAAAAGTTAATGCCCTTGTTGCCAACGATCCAGACATGAGGCGTCTGGCCCTGGGCGAGCACTTCTTCCATTTTTTGGGCTGCAAAACGGATGATGTTTGAGTTATAGCCGCCACAGAGACCTTTGTCTGAAGTCACAATCACGATGCCAACATTTTTGACTTCGCGCTGTTCCAACAAAGGCTCATTGACGTCTTGTTCAGCCAGCTTATGAGCCACATGCTGAAACATCTCTTTGAGCTTCTGGGCATAAGGCCGCGTCGCCATGACGCGGTCCTGGGCCCGACGAACCTTAGCAGCCGCCACCATTTTCATGGCTTTGGTAATCTGCTGGGTGCCCTTTAAGCTTTTGATGCGGTTGCGTATCTCGCGAGTGCTTGGCATCGCTCTACCTCTTGGCTCCTGCGGCCTTGAAAACGCTTTCTTTGAAAGCATTCAGGGTGGATTTGAGTTTGTTCTCAACGTCATCACCCATGACGCCGCTCTGGGTAATGCCAGCTTCGATGTCAGGTGAATTGGTGTCGAGGTAGCTGAAGAACTGCTTACGGAAAGCATCCACGCGGTTAACTTCAACTTCATCTAAGAAGCCCTGGGTGACGGCATAGATCTGAATGACCATTTTGCCGAGTGAGTAGGGTGAGTTGACGGGCTGCTTCATGATTTCCATCAGACGCTGGCCACGGCCAAGCTGAGCCTGGGTCGCTTTGTCGAGGTCAGAAGCAAACTGCGAGAAGGCAGCCAGTTCACGGAACTGAGCCAGTTCAAGACGCAGCTTACCAGCAATTTTTTTCATTGCTTTGGTCTGAGCGGCACCACCGACGCGGCTGACCGAAATACCGGAGTTGATCGCGGGACGGACACCAGCGTTGAACAAGTCGGTTTCCAGGAAGATCTGACCATCGGTAATGGAAATAACGTTAGTCGGAATAAACGCGGTAACGTCATTTGCCTGGGTTTCAACGATCGGCAGAGCGGTCAGTGAACCCGCACCCATTTCGTCGCTGAGTTTAGCAGCGCGCTCAAGCAGGCGGCTATGGAGATAGAAAACGTCGCCAGGATACGCTTCACGGCCCGGAGGACGGCGCATCAGCAGGGACATTTCGCGATAAGCGGCAGCCTGTTTGGTCAAGTCATCATAAACGCAGAGAACGTGTCCGCCCTTATAGGTAAAGTACTCACCCATGGC
>CAJYHH010000540.1 GCA_913773825.1 Candidatus Sericytochromatia bacterium
TAGTCAGCCAGGGCTTCTTTGAACTTATTTAAGTGGGTGAGGGCACCGGCGCGATTAAAATAAGCGTTGATGTCTTTAGGCTGTTGCTGAAGACAAAGGGTATATGCCTGAATGGCTTGGGGGAATTGGTTTTTATCGAGCAGCTGGTTGGCCTTTTGGCAGGGGCTGCTCGTCGTGGTTGAGGGAGCAGGGGTCTGGGCAAAGCTCAACTGGGAGCTTAGGATCAAAATCGGGGTTGCACTCAAAATAACAGCAAAAAAGCGGCGCATCATCTCTTCTAATTTCCATTTTTAGGCTGAGGAGATCATAACACGCGATTTTACCCTGTGGAAGAAGGGAAGAAGATGATAGGACGTAGGAATAAATACAGGAATCTGATTGTGTTTTGATCTTTCCAAAGTCCTCAAGCGCGTTTACAAGCGCTCCTTTGTCCATTAGTCCTTTTGACCTCTTCTTGTGCTAACATGCCCCTCACGACAATTTTTACCGGAGGCATATTATGGCAACCACTCATCTTAGAGGCAATCCTGTTCAGACTTCTGGCGATCTACCGGCTGTTGGCGCTGAAGCACCTGATTTTAAAGCAGTAGGCGCAGACTTAGCTGAAGTCAGCCTGTCTAAATTTAAAGGTCAGAACGTTCTGCTTAACCTGTTCCCCAGCATCGACACACCGGTTTGCGCGATGTCTGTGCGTAAGTTTTATCAAGAGGCGACCAGCCTGGACAACGCCACCGTATTAAATGTTTCGATGGATCTGCCTTTTGCAGCCAAGCGCTTCTGCGCCGCTGAAGGTCTTGAAAACGCTCATACGGTTTCTGATTTCCGTCATCATGAAGTCGGCGAAAAATACGGCCTCGTGCTTCAGGATGGCCCGATGGCTGGCCTGCTCGCTCGCGCTGTGGTGGTAGTTGGCGCTGATGGCACCGTTAAACACAGCGAACTGGTTCCCGATATTACCCAGGAACCCGATTATGCTGCTGCTCTGGCTGCTTTAAAAGCCTAAGTACAGCTTCTTTTATAAGCTTAAAGGCCCGCCAATTGGCGGGCCTTATTCGTTTTGTGCGGGTAAGCAGCTGAGTTGCGATTAGTCGCTAGGGGCTGACTTTTTTTTGCTCTTGCCGTCTTTGGTACTTTTGGCACGGCCTGTCAGATAAATCAGCTTTTCATTGCCGCTGTCTTCAGCGGGGGCGGGTTCAGGCTCGGCTTTGCTGGCCTCAGGCTGAAGCCAGAGATTGCGAGCACTTTCAACCGCATTGAGAATATCATCAGTATGCTGGAGCCTGAACTCAATAAATTTAAGGGCTTCTAACAACCACTGAGAGAGTTCGGGTTTGACGAGGCGATAAAAGACATGGCGGCCCTGACGACGCTCGGCGACCACTTTGTGGGAGCGCAGCAAAGACAGATGCTGCGAGACGCGTGAGTGGCTGATCTGAAGCTTTTCTTGCAGGGCTTTAACTTCACGTTCGCCCTTATAGAGCTCTTCAATAATCTGAATGCGATCATGATGAGCGAGAACGCCCAATAAGGTTGCAAGTTCTTGTGTAACGATCTCCCGAAACGGCATCAGTTAGTCTTCACCCTCGGTTCTATCCAAATTTCTAATCTGTTGCGTTATTACCATATTAATATATTTTAATGTATTTGGTGTGATTATCATAGCCCGAGTTTCCGAAATAATCAAGCCCGCTTGAACAGCTACGCAAACAGCGCGCTGTAAACGGGCTTGCCAAAATTTTTTAGTTGAGCGCCATTTTATGGCCTTTAATCGCCGCCAAAAAAGCCTCAAGATTGTGCCAGGTCAACGTTTCTGGGTCCCATTCAAGCTCAGCGCTGAGTTTTTCAACTTGTTCTTCCTGCTGGGCCAGGGCAATGGCGTCAGTGAGCTTTTCATAGAGGCTTTCATCATCCATCAGAATCAGATTATTACGCAGCAGATGTAATAAACACGCTTTCCATTCTGCGCTGGTCTGCGCCAGATAGGGCGGTTGAATCAACATTTTGAGCTGGTAATGCCAAAGATGGTCGAGCTCAGAAAAGACTTCACTTAAATCACCAAGCAGCTGGCTGAGCTGCTGACGGGCTTCGGTCGCCGACAACTGCACAAACTTAAAGACTAAAAACTCAGCTAAAGTCTGCAAAAAGGGAACTTCTTCAACGGGGCGAGCCAGCCAGGGCTTTTCGTCTTCATAAATCAGCATATCGACCAGTTCATTTGAACTGTCGAGAAAGCCCATCTGATCAAACTGACAGCCTTTAGGATGTAAGTCCAGCTTAATCAAGGTAATGTCAGGGACATCCAGCTGAAAATAAAAAGAATCAAAATGTTTGCCATCAAGCTGATAACGCAGCGAAAGCAGGTAAATATCGGGCTTAAGCTGATCAAAGCTAAAGCGGCCGTCTGCATATTTGCCTTGAATCGGGTTGCCGGGCACGCCCTGCTCATATGTAAAAAGCCGTGCCTCGGGTGATTCGACCCTTGCGGTCTCACCCTTCCAGTCGATATTGAGAGCGTATGCCATCGAAACCTCCCTGAAGCTGTCGTGATACCTTATTTTCAGGGTAACACGGGAAGAGATAAATGGACTAATAGACGCAGGATGAATAGACCGCTCGCGGGGCTCGCTTAAGGACAAAGGACAGAAAGACGAGATCCCGCCTTGTTTTTAAATCCGGGTCCTCTAGTCCATTCGTCCCTTAATTCCGGACGATGCGATTAACCTGCTGCTGTTGCTGCTGCTGGGGGGCCTGAACATATTCGCGGATCGCCTGCTGGCTGGTTTCAGTCTGCTGTTGCTGAGCTTGTTCAACCAGCGTCAGACGTTCAACCTGCATCAGGGATTCATGTTCAAGGCGACTGCCGCGCACAGAGATCACGTCACCAATCTGGACATCAGATAAAAAAGCACTTTCAACTGACTTTTTACCGGTTTTGCGCAGTACTTTGGTATCACTGCCAACCAGCGCCAGGCTGTGGCTATCGGTGATTTTGTCGCGAATAAAGATCTCACCTTTTTCGTGATTGATAGAGGTGACATAACCCGCATCAATGACCACTTGGGGCTTTGGTTTAGAGATATCGCTGTCGATATCTGAGCCCAGCTTGAGCAAAAACAGACCCGCAAACACGCTCAGCATCGCCAGTGAGGCATACACTTCGCGTGGAATCAGTGAATAATTAAACAGCAGTTCTGAGATCCAGAGCAGGCCCAGCAGCACTGTCAGCAAAGACAAACCAAAGCTGAAGTTGCGATAGGGAGAATGTTTTTGTTTTCTGACTTTGAGCCAGGTGCGCGTCAGGAAGTACAGCGCCAGACCCATATACGCCAGGGTCAGCAGCAGTCTGAAGCCATCAATCAGCTGGTACCACATATTCTGGCGCTGCTGATAATTTTTGACCCATTCAGGGGCTGTAGTCGGCAGGGCTTTGCGCCAGGAATAAACGGTTTCCACCAGAATCAAGGCTTCACCCCAGCTCAGGCGTTCGTCAGGCCTGATGGTATGATCCGGGTAACCGTTGATCAGATGAACACTTTCAGCCAAAACCACAGAAGCATAAGCCGGATGGGTATTGGGTAGATCGCTAAATTTAGACGGCTGTTTGGCAAAGCCAGGTAAGGATTCTGTCAGGCCAAACGAACCCAGCACCAGATGAATGGCTTCACCACGTGTAATGCCTTCAACAGGAGCGCCAGCTGGCAAACGCAGGGTATTGAGCTTTTCTTGTGGCATCGATGAAATCTGGGCCAGCAAATTAATAAAATCATGTTGGCTGATCAGGGCGCTGTAGTTAATGCCTTGCGGCAGCTGAATGCCGTTTTCTTGCAGCACGCTAATCGAATCTTGAGCCCACTGGGAGCGATAAAGTGAAGAGCTGGGCTGCTGGTTTTGTTGGGCGGCTTGAGCTGGATCGACAGCCTGAGTACTTGGAGAATCTGTCTGGACAGAGGTCTGATTAGATGATTGAGTGGCGTCAAGCGGCTGGCCAGCTTGATTTCCGGCTTGACTTCCAGCTTGACTTAAAGACTGAGCAGAGACTTCATCCGTCTGGATTGGTGGCGGTGCATTGGGGTTGGCACCTGGATCAGTCAGGTTGCTTCCGGGTGCTGTGGCCGGATTGTCCTGATTAGGAGCCGCAATTAGGGCTTGCTCCTGAACAGAAAGATTAGATGGGGGAGCTGATGCCGGTGCTTCGGTCTGGGACCAGGCCGGAGCCAAGCTTAAACTCAAAGAAGTGACAAGGCTAAAACCAAGGCAGAGTCTTACCAATCGCTGTTTCATCATTACCAAGCCGGGTGTGGGATGCAAAGCATGTTCTCCATTATACACCCCAGCCGAAGGTTTTTCGAGTTCATTTGCGCAAACGGCTATCAGCGGCTGCTAGAGCGCATCTGCGACTGAATGTTGTACGGCTGATTCAGGAGAACTGCGCAAATGCGCTTAGTCTCTGGGTTTGCCACCTAAGGGTACCGAAAAGGTCACCATCGCTTTGTACTCACGTGGGCGATCGTTAAGCGGGACGTTCAGACGTACCGCGTCATCCACTTTTATGCGTTTAGCCGAAGCGCTCAGCTTCAGTTTGGCGCCAGGCGCGATGCCATCCAGGCCGGTTGAAAGATTAAAGCGTTTATTGCCAATTACAGCACCTGCGCCAGCCGCACCTTCAACAATTTTGGCCCCTCTGTCACCAAGGCCTTCACGCAGATTTTCGCGCAGGGTATCAATCTTTTCTTTCGGCGTGCGGGCATTTGGATCAAAGCGCGGATCTTCGACAAACTGCCATTCCTGATCTGCTTTGCCGGTTTGAGTGGGGGCTGGCGGGCCATAAACATCTTTATTTTTAAGCTGAACAGCATGATCAAGCGGCTGTTTTTCAGCCGGAATCTCTTTGGGTTCACCCGCAACAGAACCAGCCGGTTGTTTAAAGACAACCGCGTGAAGCGATTGAGCCTGAGCGGATCCAGATACCGGGCTGACCATGGTGTGACCTCAAGAATAAAGTGTTTGGCGATGATTACAGCAAAATTTGATTATATCACCGAAAAGGCGATCGGATTCTTTGCTCATAGCTTCCATCAGCCGCAGACTTGCTTGAACGAAGAGGCTCTAAAGGCTGTAAAAGCCATGGGCTACGGAAATCTCTGTTTCCCCCATCCTTAAGCAATCGCCTGCATTCCCTACAGACGGCCGTATCTCTCTACTGTATCTGTCCTAATTTTATCTTCAAGCCCCCCACCTCCTACTCACCCCCCAACACTCTCTCTCTTCCTGCTAAAATGACCTCTATTCCCTCAACCTATTCTTTCATTACGACATATCAAAAACAGATATCTCGAGGCTAAAAACATGATTCGATTACGTGAGCTTAAGCTCCCTCTCAACCATCCTGAAGAAGCCCTGCGCGCGGCCGTGCTTGAACGTTTGGGCATTCAAGATTCAGATATTCAGGACTTTCAGATTTTTCGACGCGGGATTGACTCCCGCGACTCTGACAACATTCTTTTTGTTTATACGCTTGATTTAAAATTGCGCAATCAAGCTGAGATTCTTAAGCGCTTTAAAAAAGACCGTAATGTCGACATCGCGCCCAACATGAGCTATCAGTTTGTCGCCCATGCGCCTGAAAACCTCAACAAGCGTCCGGTTGTGATTGGCATGGGCCCAGCCGGCATTTTTGCTGGTTTGATTCTGGCTCAGTCCGGTTTTAAACCGATTATTCTTGAGCGCGGCAAAGAAGTTCGTGAGCGCACCAAAGATACTTTTGGTCTTTGGCGCAAAAACGTGCTGAATCCTGAGTCAAACGTACAATTTGGCGAAGGGGGAGCCGGGACCTTTTCTGACGGTAAGCTTTATAGTCAGATTAAAGACCCCAAACACTATGGCCGTAAGGTTCTGACTGAATTTGTCAAAGCCGGTGCACCTGAAAAAATTCTCTATGTCAGCAAACCACATATTGGGACGTTTAGGCTGGTCAGCATGGTCGAAAAGATTCGCGCTGAAATCATCGCCCTCGGGGGCGAGATTCGCTTTCAATCCCGCGTCGAAGATATTGAAATTGTTGACGGCCAGGTTCAGGGCGTTAAGCTTGCCAGTGGTGAACATATCGCCACAGATCATCTGGTGCTCGCCATTGGTCATAGTGCCCGCGATACCTTTGAAATGCTGCATGCCCGTGGTGTCTATATCGAAGCCAAGCCCTTTTCAATTGGCTTCCGGATTGAGCACCCGCAAGGTCTGATTGACCGTGCCCGCTGGGGTGTCAATGCGGGTAACCCGCTTTTAGGTTCTGCTGATTACAAGCTGGTCTATCACGCTAAAAATGGCCGTTCGGTTTACAGCTTCTGCATGTGCCCAGGTGGCACCGTGGTTGCCGCAACCAGTGAACCTGGTCGCGTCGTAACCAACGGTATGAGCCAGTATTCTCGCGATGAGCGCAACGCCAATAGCGGGATTGTGGTTGGGATTACGCCTGAAGTTGACTTCCCGGGTGGCCCTTTAGCCGGAGTTGAGTTTCAGCGTAAACTCGAAGCAAAAGCCTTTGAACTTGGGGGGCGCAATTATCAGGCACCCGGTCAGTTGATTGGGGACTTTATTGCGGGACGTCCCTCCACTCAGTTTGGCTCGGTTCTGCCTTCTTATACTCCAGGTGTCACCCTGACAGATTTAGCCGAAGCGCTGCCAGATTTTGCCATTGAAGCCATTCGCGAAGCCTTACCCGCTTTTGCCCGCCAGATCAAAAACTATGATTTGCCAGACGGCATGTTAACGGGCGTTGAGACCCGCACTTCGTCTCCCATTCGCATCAAGCGCGATAATGACAGCCTGCAAAGTCTGAACGTCAAAGGTCTTTACCCCACGGGTGAAGGGGCCGGTTATGCCGGTGGTATTCTCTCAGCTGCTGTTGACGGTATCAAAGTAGCCGAAGCTGTCGCCAAAAGCATGGTGAGCTAGGGCTGTGAGGGCTATGGACCATAGGCTGCAAAGATTAAATTTATAGCCTCCATAGCCCCCGTCTTCTTTACTCAAAACCCACCCTTCACCCCTCTTCTAAGCATGTTTTTCGCTACTATCGGCCATAATAACTTTGAAACACACTGCTCCCCACTACTCTTTTGCCCTGCAGGTCCTGTATGTCGCTCAAAGCCCTTTTAACCAGAATGATTGTCAGCTCATTTTCTTTGCTGGCGTGTCAGCAGACGCCTCAGGTTCAGGCTCGTCAGCCTGTTACAGCTGCTCAATCAGTCAGCACTCAGTCGACTCAGACAACAAGTACAGGTCAAGCGGTCAGCGGTGGGACGCTCAGTGGTCATTTTCGCCTCCATGCCCAGCTCAATTCAAAACATTTAAAATATGCCCGTGATGTTTTAGTCTGGCTGCCGCCTGGTTATGAACAGCAGTCAGCTAAACGCTACAAAGTGCTGTATATGCACGATGGCAACAATCTCTTTGACCGCCGCAGCTCTTTTGGTGGATCTGAGTGGCAGGTTGATGAACATGCTGGTCAGTTAATCAGCCAGGGTGTGATTGAACCCGTGATCATTGTGGGGGTTTATAACTCGCCGGGCCGCATGGAAGAATACACCTGGTACCCCATGGAATTAGACGGTCAACAAGCAGGTGGTCAGGCCGCTGCTTATGGGCGCTTTTTAGTCGAAGAACTCAAACCCTTGATCGACAAACAATATCGTACCCTGTCAGATCGGGCTAATACTGCCGTGATGGGTTCTTCATTAGGCGGTTTGGTTTCATTTTATCTGGGTTTACAGTATCCACAGGTTTTTAGTCAGATCGGTATGATGTCCCCTTCAATCTGGTGGAAAGACCGCGCTGTGATCAACGATGTCCCCAAACTTTCACAAAGCCTCAAAGTCTGGGTCGATATGGGCACCCGCGAAGGCCAAAATCCTGAAGCCATGCTCAATGATGCCAAAAACTTTGCCGCTGCCCTCGAAAAACGCGGTTTCCAGCATCATCGTAATCTGGCCTTTCATATCGAAAACGGCGCCACCCATAGCGAACAAGCCTGGGCCGACCGCATCGAACGCCCGCTAAGATTTTTCTACACCCCCACCCGTTAACCATCTTGACCTAGCCAGTCCCAACCCCCCCCTATCCGTCTAAGAGAGTGAGCCCGCTCGCCACC
>CAJYHH010000541.1 GCA_913773825.1 Candidatus Sericytochromatia bacterium
ACCGTGATTGACCATTTAGAGATTATGACGCCCAATGTGGCGGTTGCCAGCCCCGATCGGGTTGCGGCTTTAAAAGGCCAGCGACTCACAGGTTTTAAACGTCGGGCGAAATATCTGATTTTAGAGCTGACTGAACACCGTCTGCTGATTCATTTACGCATGACCGGTCAGTTACTGGTTGTGCCACCGGAGCGCGACAGTCGTGAGATGTTGCCGCTGCCCTTTACGTATTATCAGCGGCCTGTGATTGATATTGGCGATAAGCACACTCACTGTATTTTTTATTTTACTGACGGAACCCGTCTGGCTTATCGCGATATGCGCAAATTTGGGCGTGTACATGTGCTGACGGCTGATGAGCTCGCAAGCTGGCCAGGGCTGACAAAACTAGGCCCTGAGCCTTTAACAACAGATTTTCAGCTTAAAGATTTTCGCTCTCGCTTAAGCAAAGGCAAGCGCAAAATTAAAGCTTTTTTGCTGGACCAGACTCAAGTTGCGGGCTTGGGTAATATCTATGTAGATGAAGCTTTATTTGTCTCACAGATTCACCCTGAACGTGAGACAGTGAGCTT
Organism: Candidatus Sericytochromatia bacterium; assembly: GCA_913773825.1. Lineage (GTDB taxonomy): Bacteria > Cyanobacteriota > Sericytochromatia > UBA7694 > UBA7694 > CAJYHH01. The sequence goes on from CAJYHH010000541.1 coordinate 573, forward strand.
AAAGCCCGCAGAAAGTAAACGTTTATTTGAAGCGGTGTCTTTTGTGCTTCAAAAGGGCATTGATGCGGGCGGAACCAGTTTAAAAGACTATTTACATCCAGACGGCACGCGCGGTGAACATCAGGATCATTTATTTGTGTATGGACGTGGCAATGCGCCTTGCCTGAACTGCCAGACAGCTTTGGTTAAAACCGTTGTGGCTCAACGCGGCACGCATTATTGTCCAAGCTGTCAGAAGTAAGCCAAGATCATGCTTAAAGTTCTGACTCCAGATCGGGTTGTATTCTCCAAAAGTCAATACTGGCTGGCTGCTTATGATCAGTGGCTGGCCCAGCTTAACTTACCGCCGCAAAGTGTGTTTGGGATCTGTGGACCCACAAGTATTGGCTATCTCTACTTGCTTCAAGCCCTCTGGAACCGAGAGCTGATTGCACTCCCGCTCAATCCCCGTTTACCCGCTTTGCAATTACAAGCTTTGCTGACTCAAGCTGGTGCCACTTACTGCTTAGGTGCCCCCGCTTTAGCGGGTGTTCAGACACCAGCCTGGTCAGATTTGCCAAATCAGGCCGCTGAGCATTCTTTAGAGCTTTTAATTGGGGAACTTCAGGAAGTCACCTTAATTGCAACTTCGGGAAGCACAAGTGGGCCGAAGCTGGCGCTTCACACTTTACACAATCATCTGGCCAGTGCTTTAGGATCAGCAGAGAATATTCCGCTTAAGGCTGATGACCGCTGGTTATTGGCTTTGCCTTTGTTTCATGTGGGGGGGATGGCGATTTTGTTTCGCTGTCTGGCTGCTCAGGCCTGGGTGGCTTTGCCTGAGCCAGATCAGAGCATCAGTGAAGCGATTCGTAGGCTTCAACCCACACATTTGTCTCTGGTTGCCACTCAATTACAGCGCTTGTTAACAGAGCCTGAGCTGATTCCCCTGCTGCAGGCCACCAAAGCGATTCTTCTAGGCGGCAGCGCGATTCCGCGTGTCTTGATTGAGCGCTGCTTAGAGCTCAAGCTGCCGATTCATACAAGTTATGGCTCAACCGAAATGAGTTCGCAGATTACCTGTACACCGCCAGGTGCTGATCTAGAAACCCTGCTGACAGCTGGGCGGCTTTTGCCTGGGCGTGAGTTACAACTTGACCCTGAAACGGGTGAAATTCTGGTACGCGGCCAAACTTTGTTTCAGGGCTATTTTGGCCAGGGTTTGCCTTTGACGCAAGCAGGCTGGTTTGCTACACGCGATTGTGGTGAAATTGACTCTCAGGGCCGTCTGCGCGTGATCGGCAGACTAGATAATCTGTTTATTTCTGGTGGCGAAAACATTCAACCTGAAGAAATTGAAGCGGCTTTATTACAGCTAGAGGGTCTGAATCAGGTGATTGTTGTACCGGTTGCGGATGATGTCTATGGTCAACGTCCTGTTGCCTTTATTGAATCCGGCCACTGGCAACCCGAAAACTGGGCGGCAGAGCTGCGTAAGGGCTTACCAGGCTTTAAAATTCCTGATGCGTTTTATCCCTGGCCGGCAGACCAAGTTGGTTTAAAGCCCTCACGGGCAGAGATGAAGCGGCTTGTGCAGCAGTTTTAAACTTTCTGTGACTTAGCGAACCGGCAATAAAAAAGGCTGAAGGACTGAAAGCAAAGTAATGAGGCCTAAGGCAATCCGCCATTGAGGTGTCATGCGTAAACGGGGATCTGCGCCAAATTCGTTTGCTTCAGCTTGGCCTGATTGAAACAACAGGCGCAAAAGATGCCAAGCCCCGACAATGGGTAAAAGCAAATAGATAATGTGTTCAGTGGCTTCGCCTAGATCATGAATCCGCCTGATCGCTGTCAGAGTTGGCAGACCCAACATCGCCAGAATAACCAGAATCATCCATGGGCCTTCTACCATGCCACTGCCACTTAAGCGCCCAATTAAGCCCATTAAAGCCACACTGATACAAAAGCTGAGCATGACGCCCGTTAAAAATTCCTGGCGACCGCTGCGTCCACCCGGTATAAAGAGATTGAAGAAATCTAAGAGTCTTGATTGCATGTTTAAGCTAAATTCAGAACTATTCTTAAATGTAAACTTTTGAAGATATCTCCAGCATAGCGACAGTTGGCGATATCTTCAAGCGTCGGGTCGGAATCGGCTGCCTCGTGATAAAATAAAAAGACCTATCTTGGTATAGTCCAGCTGGGGGATGCATGTCGGACGAGCACCAGTCACCTGATAATCCTGCTAAAGACGAGCGTTATGAAAATATTCTGCGTAACACCCTGCTTAAACGCACGGGACGCAGCTTTAAACGTAATGTTGATCAGGCGATTGTTCCCCAGCAGGAAAAAGAAAAACACGAAGATGTTGCCAATCGGATTTTTGATAATATTATCAAGCGCAAACAAGATCGCTCTGAAGCCGTTCAGTCAGCTCAGGCGTCTAAAACACCTGAGTCTGAAGCTAAACGCCCGAGTGAGATTAGCAAAACCTATGGTGAGATTTTAGATGATTTGCTCTGGACTGAGGGCGGTGAAGAGCTTAATCAACAGACGATTGCCGAAAACAATCCTTTAGAGCGTCCGCGCGAAAAGCCGCTTGAAAAACCTTTTGAGCGTCGGCGACCCATGCCTGAACTCGACGATGAGCCTGAAGTGGCCAATCCTTATCAGTCGATTTTGCGTAAAACGCTTGAAACCCGCTCACAGAGCTTTGCGCGCCGCAGAAACAGCGGGCTAAGAGTTGAAGCAACAGATTCAGACCATAGTCTGTCTGACTCACCCGCTCTGCCAGGACTACCATCTGGCCCAAGTCTGGACGAGATTGATGCACCTCCTTTGTCTCATCATTATTCAGCAGCGCTAGATGAAATTCTCGGCTTTGACGAAGACAGCCCTGCTTTTAAGCAGGAAGTGAATCTGAGCCGGACGCTTTATCATCAGAAACTGGATGAAATTCTTTGGCCTTCAGAAGATGAGCGGGTTCAGGCTAAAGAACTGCCGCCGGTTAATGAAGCTAAGCTGCGGTCAGTGGTTGCAGAGTACCTGCAGCAGTTAATTCTGGCTGAACCCTATGGTTTGATTGGGGTTCAGCGCAAAGTGCTGGATGAAAAATATGCGATGTTCTGGATTCGCGAAACTTTGCATCAGTTGTCGCAGACGCTGCAAAGTCTAGAGACTGAGTTTACAGTCTGGATTTTTATGCAAAATCTGGAGCTGCTCAAAAAAGTCCTGACCGTAGAATTTGTTGAGCGCTATCGCATGATGCTGGAGCAGATGTTCCCGCCACAGAAGCCGCTTAGCCCATTTAATCAGCGTAAAAAGCAAGAAAGTGCGCTTTTAGAGCGTATGTCGAGCAATAAATTTGACGAAGTTCGAAGATTGCTCAAAACCGGTCGCGACAAGCTCAGCGAAGAAGATGTGTTTCATCTCTATCACTTTTTTAAAGCCCGACTGCCTGAGTTTTTAAAGACTCATCAGAAAACGCTAAATGAAGTTTTGCGCAGCCGCAGTGAAGACGCCGGTAGTAATCCTTTTGTCTCAAGCTTTTTAGCAGCGATCTTTTTTGCTGAACCCTATGAACAGCAGTTTGCCCGACTGCACGAAAATGAAGATCGCTATAAACAGGCCTGGCAGAACTTTTTGCGCGATAAATGTGAGAGTTTAGTCAACAAAAGTGATCCCTTAGTGCCGATTGTGCTGGCGAGCATGGAGCTGTTTCATGAACGGGCTTCGTTTTTTAGGCCAGCTGAACGGGAATTACTTGCCCAGGGTTTAGAGCTTTTAGAAGGCCTGATGCGCTTTTTGACCGAGGATTATTTTAATAAAGAAGACATGCTGCAGCAGTTTCACAGCATGTTAGATACGCGTGTTCAGGCTCAGTTTCATGTTGAAGCCCAGGTTTTGCAGTCTTTAGGCCAGGAAATCGGCGCACTGGCGTATCAGAGTGATCAGGCTGCGCGGATTCGCGCCAATCATCTCAATGTCATATACGAACGCCATACCAAAGAAATTTCAGATGCTTACCATAAGCGACGCGATACGCTGGAAAAACTCAATGCTGGCAAAGGACCAAGCTGGACATCACGTAAACAGTTTATTCAGCGCAAGCTCAAAGCCTGCCAGCAGTATCTGCAGCGGGTGCCCAAACGCCAGGCTGTGGCGGTTTCAATCCCCTATCGCGAATACCCGGCTGAATTTTTAGAGCAGCGTCAGCGTGAGCTGATGGAGGCTCAAAGCTGGGATAACGATTATGAAAAGCAGATTATGGAACTGGCTTTTGAAAAAGCTAATATGGTGCTCAAAGCGCTTAACCAGTCAAAAAGCACGGTTAAGTTTAATCTTAAAGTGCTGTTTAACGGTGAGCCACAGCAAGATCGCTTTTTAGCCGCTTTTGCCCAGATCCGCGATCGTCTAAATACGCAGCTGGCGGCTCAGCCTCAAAGTGAGACCCTTCAGTATTTGCGCGCCGTGCTGCACCGTTATTTAACCGGGTTGCGTCTGCCAGAATATTCAGATGAAAGTTTTTATGGCTCACAGTCGGCCGTTGGCTATATTGCAGCTTATTTGGCCCATGTCTCACATATTAAGCTGCTGGTCAATCTTCAGTTCCAGCAGGTAATTTATGATTTTCATACCTTGTTTGAGCTGGTACATGCCCTGCAAATGCTCGAAATGGCTGAATCTCAAGTTAATTTGCGCTTTGAAGATCACTATCGCCAGAGCTTGATTCCAGCTTGGTTTTGTTTACTCCAGCATTGTTTGATGATTGGCAGCGGTCAGTATCATTTTGTTGCCAATCCGCTGGCGCTGCATGATTATTCCTGGACACCGCCGATTAGTTTTGGTCTGGATGCCTTTGGGGATGATGATGACGAAGACTTTACCTTACTGGCCATGGGAGATGCCCCCGAAGAAAACGACATGTTACGCTTTCCGGCTGTGGTCAGTGAGGAAGAATCAACAAGTGCTAAACCGTTCAGATTGCGCGGACGTAAAGCTTCAGATGCTGATTTGCCCGATGACCAAGAGCCAGATAACACGCCGCTTGATGTGCAAAATCTGCCTGCTGTTCCAGGTCGTCGCCGGATTCCGGCTGCTTCACCCGGTAAGTTTGAAATGTATTCAGCGCCAACACGTCGCCAGCAGCCTGTGCTCAACCCCGTCGAAGGGGATGACGACTTTTATAAAATTCTTGGCCAGACTCAGGCTTCTGAATCGCTGCTTAAGTCTGATTCTGCGCCGCCCACCAGTAGCTTTACGCGTCGGCGCCCAGGTATTTTAAGTGAAAGTACAGACGAGGCTCATGAGACAAGTCGTCAATTACCTGCTGAAGTGCCACCAGCGCCCAGCTTTACCCGCCCCCGCAGTCTGTTAAGCGATGAAGATGAACTCCCACCGTCTCATTTTATGCGTCCACGCAGCTTAAACGTAGAGGATGATTTGCCTTCAACCCCTTTTACTCGCCCCCGCAGTTTAAGTGCTGATGATGAGCCGTCTGCGCCTGCTGTTGCACCCGCGAGACGTCGTCCAAGCTTGCGCCAGGACACTCCTCTAAAGGCTTCCGACGATCAGGTCAGTGAGAGTAAAGATAAGCGCAAGCGCTGGTTAGAAATTACCCCTGTGCCGCAAGATCGCCAGGATTATGACTCGATGCTGGATTCTATTTTAGATAACTGGGAAGAGCCGCCTCAGCCGACAGCCCGCCGTGCTGCCAAAGCTCCAGGTCAGACATCGGCCCGAAGCCCTTCTGATGATGAAGCCCAGAATCTGGTGGATAAAATTCTGAAGCGCAATCAGCTCAATGGCGATATGGATATCAGCGGCAATACCTCGATTTCACATACGATGCGCCGCAATCTGGATGATGATTATTAGTTGCGCTAAAGTTGCGCTAAAAACGTCATGATAGCTGACTTTAAATACAGGGCCTGAGCCCGTTTTGATGGCTTAACATATTCGAATTTTAATATCTGTGACAGATGCCGACCCATGGTATAATTCCGAAGATTTATTCGGAAATTGCCCTTGCCCTCGCAAGGGATAACCTGGAGGTTATTTATGTCGCTGATCGGTAAAAAAGCTCCCGACTTCACTGCTAAAGCTGCAGTTAAGTCTGAGATCGTCAATGAATTTAAACTCTCTGATCATCAGGGCAAGTATGTTGTCCTGTTCTTCTATCCCCTGGACTTCACCTTTGTTTGCCCCACGGAACTTCATGCGTTCCAGGAAAAACTCGGCGAATTTAAAAAGCGCAACACCGAAGTGATCGCTGTTTCAGCTGATTCTCACTTCTCTCATCTGGCCTGGCTCAACACCCCTAAAAATCAGGGTGGTATCCAGGGCGTTGAATATCCGCTGGTCTCTGACTTCAACAAAACGATTGCCCGTGATTATGACGTCCTTGTTGAAGATGAAGGCGTTGCCCTGCGCGGTCTCTTCCTGCTCGACAAAGAAGGCGTGATCCATCACGCTACCATTAATAATCTGCCAATCGGCCGTAACGTCGATGAAGCGCTGCGCGTTGTTGACGCCCTGCAGCACTTTGAGCAGAACGGCGAAGTTTGCCCCGCCAACTGGCGCGAGGGCGAAAAGAGCATGAAGGCTGATCAGGAAGGCCTGAAGAGCTACTTCGGCGGATAATCCGCAACACGGCCGCCGGCAACCCCGGCGGCCGGTTTGTTCCTGCTTTTTCTTTTACAGAAACACACGATATAACACAAGACAATCAAGGAGACCTTCAGACAATGCCATTTGAACTCCCCGCTCTGCCCTATGCTTACGATGCACTTGAGCCTCATTATCAGACAGAAAACCTCGAAGTCCATCACGCCAAACATCATAAAACTTATACTGACAAACTGAATGAAGCGGTTCAGAAAGCTGGTATCGAGGGTAAGTCGATCGAAGAGATCCTGACCAGCCTTGACAGCATTCCTGCTGAAGTTCGTCAGCCCGTGATCAATCATGGTGGTGGCTATTACAATCACGCTTTCTTCTGGGAATGTATGACGCCTGATGCGCCTGCTGCTCCCAGCGGTGACCTGGCTGCAGCCATTGATGCGCGTTTTGGTTCATTTGAAACTTTTAAAGAAGCATTCAGCGCCAAAGCGACTAACCACTTTGGTTCTGGCTGGGCCTGGCTGGTTGTGAATGAAAAAGGTGAGCTTGAAATCACCGACACCCATGATCAGATCTGCCCGTTGTCTCTCGGCCAGAAGCCCCTGCTGACCATCGACGTTTGGGAACATGCTTATTACCTCAAGTACAAAAACGTACGTCCTGAGTGGATTAAAGCATTCTGGAACATCGTCAACTGGAACAAAGTAAGCGAGCGCTTTGCGGCTGCTCAGGCCTAAATTGGTTTAAGTTAGTCAAGCCCCTCATTCAGATGAGGGGCTTTTGTCTTAAAAAATAATCTGGATAGAACGATGTGGACGGTATAAGTCAAATGGACCCCTTCAGTCTGGGTGCTGATGCCCTTGAGCAAGAAGATTATGTCGCGGCCTGTGGGCATTTTGAAGCCTATCTACAAACACATCCTCAGGATGCTGATGCCTGGCATAATCTGGGACTTTCCTGGTTTTATCGCCATGAATATTCTCAGGCCAAGCGCTGCTGGCAGACCGCCCGGACTTATACCTATGAGCCTGAATTGCTCGAAGACACCCTATTTGAAGCTGCTCATGACCTGATTCATTTACATCGCCGTAGTTTGGGCGCAATTCCTTTTTTAGAGATGTTGCTTGATTCACCGCGTTATGGCCGCAAATCCCATTTGTTTTTAATCTGGTGTCTGATGATCAATGATCAGATTCAAGAGTCGATCACCCAGGCCGATGCGGCGCTTAAACGCTACCCGGATGATTTAGCCTTTTGGCTGCAAAAGACTTTTTTATTTCCCGCTGTTTATGAGTCTCCAAAAGAGATAGCCTGGTGGCGTCAGCGTTTTGAAACTTCGCTAACTGAGTTTGAAAATTGGCTGGATAGTGCTGCTCAATTTGATATGACCGATGTGTTGACCTATTCGCCGATTTTTAATCTGATGCCGATGGGCATGGATGAAAAAGAAACTTTTAAACGAATCTCAAAGCTGTGGCGACGTCTATTTGTTGATAAACAGGCTGATGAGCTTAAACATGAGGTTTCACGTTCTGGGCCTATACGCCTGGGAATGGTTTCAGCTTCAGTCTGGAATCATTCAACCATGCATTATTTTCAAGGCATGCTTGAGTTATTGTCTTTAGAAAGTGATTTTACAAGCGCCTTATTTGACTTTAGTCAGCGCGAAGACGGGATGACAGATTATGTCCGCCAATTTGTGCATCATAACGTCAAAATGACCCGTGAGTTAGAGCCCGCACTTGAGGCAATCCGAGCCTGGCAGCCCGATATTTTGCTTTATTTGGATATTGGTCAGGAAACCCTGCTGTACACCCTGGCCCACTATCGATTAGCACCTTTTCAGTGTGTAACAGCGGGTGTGCCGATTACAACGGGTGTAGATACGATTGATACTTATATTTCCAGCCAGCGTTTTGAATTAGCTGAAGCGCAAAAATACTACAGTGAGCAGCTGGTTCAGCTCAATCATTTAATGGTTTGTATGCGTCCGCCGCAATTACCAGACGTCTTAAAAACAAGAGCTGATTTTGGAATTCGAGAAGAAGCCCATGTTTACTTTTTTCCCCATACCTTGATTCGGGTTGATCCTGAACTTGATGATATTTTTGCTGAAATTCTGATTCAGGATCCAGATGCTGAGCTGTATTTAATTCAGCTTTTAAATTCTGACGTTCATCTTCAGCTCCAGCGTCGATTTGGCAGGCGTTTTCCTGAGTTGCTGAATCGGCTGCACTTTTTGCCCTGGATGGGCCAGCCGGATTTTCTCAATTTGCTGGCCTTAGCCGACGTGGCGCTTGATGCTTTGAGGCTAGCCGGGGGCAATGTTTCGTTTCAGGCTTTTTGGACCGGAACCCCTATGGTCACTTGCCCAACCCCATTTTTGCGTGGCCGCATCGCAACTGGCTTGTATCAGCTATTAGGCCTGGAGAACTGGGTTGCAACAGACTGGGATGACTATCTGCAAAAAGCCCTAAAGCTGGGCCGTGAGCCCGAAACCCGTCGCCAATTATCTGAGCAGATTTTAGCCGGTCGTGAACAGATTTTTAATCGCTCAGAGGGCATCAATGAAATCTTTTTGCTGTTTAAGTCCTGGGCTGGACGCTAAAAAAAGAAAAAAACAAGAGAAATAACAGTCTTGTTGATGATTAGACGCCTAAACCGGGGGATTACTGACGGGTGATGGCGTCAACGGAGCCAGTGGTTTGATATAAAACAGCCTGAATCTGAGCGTTGTTTAAAGCAAATAGGGCGCTGTGATTACCGTTATCTAATACCCCGCTATTGAGTAGCCAGACATGATTGTTTTGACGAAAGACCAGCACAAAATGATTCTGGGGAAACCCGGCTGCCGGGGCTCTGACGCCGCCTTTTTTATCATCCAGGTAAACACCCACTAAAAACACAGCTTCTGGATACATGCGCCAAAAGGCTGTTATAGCCTGCTGTTTATCGTAAAAGCGATCTTTACGCGGGCCGACCATGGGATGTACTTTGAGCTTAATGGCCTGAGCGGCTTGTTTAATTTCGCCGTCAGGAGTGGGTTTGTCAATATTGCCGTTGTCATAGAGCGTATAGCGAAACATCGAGACTAATCCGGCCCTGCCGTCCGTGTTGGCTGTGCGATACAGGGCTTCCTGAGCCAGATGCACCGCGCGATAGGTCATACCCTGATTCTGAATATTTAAACGACTAAAAGCCTGATCTAAATTGCCATAGAGCAAATAATGCGCAGATAACAGAGCCGCAGCCCCGCAGCGCTGGGCATCAGCTGTGGTTTCATTTAGCACATCATTTTGTGAAATCTGACTTAATAACTCACGGCTTGTCTGACCTTGGATAAAGCTGTCTTCGGTATACGTCGGAGCAAAGGCAAACTTGAGCGAAACCTGACTACTCCCACGGTAATAAGAATAAGACATCTGAATAAAGCGCGAGTGTTTGCCCGCAAAAGTTAAAAAATGTCGAGCCAGATCTTGATCCGATTCGGGCAGGATTTTATTGCTGAGCTGACGCAAATAAGCATATTCCTGACTGTCAAGCACCCCGTCCTGGGTGTACTCAGACAGGGCCTGGTC
>CAJYHH010000542.1 GCA_913773825.1 Candidatus Sericytochromatia bacterium
TCGTTCTGACCTCGAAGCAACGCTTAAAAAATCGGTTCCGAGCCTCAAACCAGGGGCATTGGGCAGCCCTGAAAACCTTGCCAAAAAACTGGACCTAGAATCCCAAAAGACGTTAAAGGCAGACGAAGTACTCAAGCTGACAGCTGAAGTCCAGGATGCCCAGACAGCCTTAGATGCCGTTCGCATTCCGGCTGGTACTGATAAATTGCCCAATCAGCTCAACCAATCCCTGCAGGCTTTAAAACAAGCTGAAAACAGCAGCAGCACCCAGCGCCAAAAACAAAATGGCACCAGCAGCACGATTGTGCTGCTCAATGCCGACATTCGCTGGAGCGAAAGTACACTCATTGGTCTTCAGCAACAAACCCTGCTGGGCCAAGGCCAAGTGCCAAACGCCGACCCTGAAGTCCAATCCACGCTTAATAAACTGGAACAAAAAAATAACCAGACCAAACCCCAAGTGGTTCAGTTTCAGAACCAATTTGAGCTTGAGGGTCTTAAACAGACCCAGCTCAATACCCTTGAACAGCAGGCCATTCAGAATAGCCTGGCAGCCCGGCTGACTATCAGTCAGAACAGGGTTCAGATTGTCGGCACAGTTACAGGTTCTGTCACTCAGGCCCAGAGGCCTTTCTCGGTTCTACAGGCAAGCAACCCACAACCGAATAACGCTCAATCGCTAAAAGCCGGAAATCAAGCCCTGAGTCAGGCTGTCGCCCAAAAAATCCTGAATAATCGTCATCAGATTCGCGCCATTCGAGCGGCCAAAATCAACAAGATGAAAGTAGCTCAGGTTCAGGCATTTAAAGCGCAGCAGCTCAAAAGTATGGTGCCTGCCCAGTTTAAAGCATTTAATAGCGAGCACCTCAATGCCTTAAGCAAAGAGCAGATTCAAATCCTGCCACTGGGATTGATCGCCAATCTGACGCCAGCACAGGCTGCTCAGCTTAAACCTGAGTGGTTTAAAAACCTGACAGATCTGCAGCGAAAAAGCCTGTCCCAACAGGTCATTGCAGGGCTTAAACCTGAGCAATTAAATCTACTCGAAAATCCCGAAGCCTTTTCGGATCTGCAGTTGCGAGCGGTTTCAGAACAGCAACTGGCAAAAATCCGACCCAGTTTATTGGCCAGCATAAGCAAGAAAAAAATAAAAGCCCTGAGCCCTGCTCAACAAGCAGTTGTGCGTAAACGCTTAAAAGCGATTCGCAACACCGCAGCCAAACTGGTCAAAGATAAACGGATTGCGGCTGACAAGCGCCAGTCTTACGCAAAAGCCTTCCAGCGCAGCCAAAAACTTCTGCGCGCCTTAAATGTCGCTCAAGCCCCTAAACTCGTGCTAATGTCTCCCAATTCGGGCCTGACCCTTAGCTCTGGTTCACCAGTTGAGTTTGCGGTGGGCATTAGCAATCCCGACCGCGTTCCGGTCAAAAGTGTGGAATTTTATGACAGCAATGTCCTGATCGGTAAAGCTGACGTCAGTACAGAAGTCCTGGGTGGCGCCAGCTTTAAATGGACGCCACAGAACGCCTATGGCACGCGTAAAATAATCGCAGTCCTGGTAGACAACAAAGGCCGCAAGCTTGTGATGACACAACCTGTTCTACTGACAGCAGCTGGCTTTGACGCTCCTGGTGGAGGCGGCGGAGGGGGGGCCAGTGGCGGAGGGGGCGGCTCTGCACCGCCCCAAAATCCCAACGATACTTTTCAGGGAACCGTGACATTTGAAGGCCTTTAATCAGGCATCAGCACGAGAAGTAACAGAGTCCCTTCTCGTGCCTCTCCGATAATCTTTAGCTCAAGAAATTGAGGTCCAGCTATGAACCCAAAAACCGTATGTGCCCTAAGCCTAAGTCTGATGCTTGTTGGCTGTAGCCCAAACAGCCAGACGCTCCAGCCTACGGCCAACAGCCGTCAGCAACTCAAGACAACTAATAATGGTGATGCCCTTGAGGTCAAGGTTCAACGTCCTGTGAGCAACCGGCCCAATAATCAGCCCTTTATGACCCAGGCGGCTCAGACCGCCCAGGCTGCGTACGTCCGTCTGACAATTAAAGCTATTGACCTGCAGCGTGAGTATACCAACTCAGGCGGAGTGAGCCTCAATGGCATCAGTAATCTGGTTGCGTTTGGCGGCGCCAGTTCTGTGACCCTGACAGTAGAAGATATTCCGCCTGGTAAAAACCGCGTGGTGATCGCCCAGCTTTATGACGTTGACGGCAAAGAACTCACCTCACTGCGTTCAATGGGTCTCTATCACTCGCATACGGCTACTGTCACAGCCTCGCGTTTTAGTGATGCTGACCCCACTACTAATATCATTGAACAAACGGTTTCACGCCGCAATGTCCCCTTACTCAGCACCCTCGAACAAGCTATCGACAGCAAAGATTCAGCTTTTATCGCTCAGATTGAAAATCATCTTGAAGCGCTAGCAACTGAATTTGATAAAGTGCTTTATGGCGCGAACACTCCCGGCACAAGCTTTATAACGGAACCCCAGCGCATTGATCCCAGTGAAGTCTACAGCGCGATGAAATCTCAGCTTCAGGCCCAGACTCTGACGCTGCCAACCGGTCTGCCGACTTTTTTTACCACCCAGACTCCCAATATCGTCGATGGCACATCCAGCGTGACGGTCTATCTGGCTACTCCGACTGGCTTTAGCTTTACCCAAAACCTGACAGTGGTGATTGATGATCCGGGATCAAGCCCTGTGTCACTTAATGCTAACGGCATGAGTAGTCCACAGGCGATTACGCTTAACAATGTAGAACGCGGCACCCGCCGACTGACGGTCTATGGCCCCGGTAATTTGCTGCTGGGACATACCACCGTAACTGTCGATCCCGATACCGGCATCAGCTTTGCTGGCCAGGCCGGCAGTGCTCCGGGTAGCCCGCTTTATCTGATAGGCGGCGAAACGGGTATTGTGCTGTCAGCGCTGTCACTCAACACAGCCATTGCCGGCACCCCCCTAACGCTTAACGGCATTGGCTATGCTGCCAGCCCGGCTCATGCTGACAATACCATCAAATTTGGCACAGCGATTGCCCCTAGCGAAAACTCAAGCACCAGCACGGTTAATCTGATCACCCCAGATCTGACCGCTGGCGTTTACCCTGTAACGGTTACGCGTTTGGGTGTCACCAGCAATTTTATTAACTTTAACCTGCTGCCTTCAATCAGCAGTCTAGGTGCCACCAGTGGCACAGTGGGAAGCAGCCTGACGCTCACAGGTACAGGCTTTAGCCCAATCGCAGCCAACAACACGGTTAAGTTTGGCACAGTCAACGCAACAGTCACTGAGGCCTCAGCGGATGGCCACAGTCTGACCGTAACGGTTCCAGGCAATATCTGGCAGACACCCAACGTTAGCGCCAGCATTAATGGCCTGACCAATCCTGAAAGCCGTCCCTTTGCTGTCAGACCCGTGATCCATTCTTTGAGCAGCACCGGTGCCACAATCGGCACCGTCCTGACGATCAACGGCACGGGCTTTGACCCCACCCCCGAAAATAACGCTGTTTTCTTTGGCACAACACCCGCGGTTGTCAGCGCTGCTCAGGCCAATCAACTGACGGTCACGGTCCCGCCAGGCATCTGGGGGACGCGCAATGTAACAGTCCAGGTTGGAAGCCAGACCAGCGCAGCCAGCGCCTTTGCCGTCAAACCACAAATTACTGATACCACACCCAATAAAGGCATTCCAGGCATCTTTATTACGCTTTACGGTACAGGTTTTGATCCGACGCCCGCAAATAACAAAGTCAAATTTGGTTCCATTTTCTTAGGTCAGGCCACGGCAACGGTGACTCAAGCCACCACTACCAGTCTAAAAGTGGTCGTTTTCCCGGTGATTGTGGGTAATTTACCTGTGACTGTCCAGGTCGGTGATCAGATCAGCGACGGCTCAATCTTTGAATCCGTTTTCCCGCCAGCGATTACCTCACTGTCTCAGACCAGCGGATCAATAGGCACCAGTATTCAGATCAATGGCGAAAACTTTGGCCCAACCCCCGCCAGCAACACGGTCAAATTTGGATCGATTAATGCCACCGTCACCGCTGCCAACGCGAATCAGCTGACCGTCACGGTTCCAGATGGCGCAATCGGGGCCCAAGCCGTGACGGTCAGCTATGATGACAATACCTCAAATAACATTACCTTCACGGGCGTTCCGACTCTTAGCAGCTTTACACCCACAACCGCAAGCGCAGGTGAAGAAGTTACAATTACAGGCACAGGCTTGACACCCAGCCCCAGCGTTACGTTTGCGGGCCTTGCTGCGACTATCGTCGGCACCCCCACCAGCACCTCGATTAAAGTGAAAGTGCCGGGTTCACTAATTGACTGGGGTGCCAAACAAATTGCGGTCACCGTCAATGGTCAGAGCGCAACAATCAATGGCTTTAGCCAGCAGCTTGCGAGTCCCTGTGTTCAAAACGTCACACCACCAGCTGGCGATAAGCTTTATTTCTACGACTGTTTTGATGGTTTTTCAGCCGGTTCTTATAACAATATTACGCGCACCAGCAACCGCTTTAGCCAGGCTGAAAAAGCTTTTGGCTTTAACGGCAGCGATTCTTCTTTGAGACTTTCGCAGGATATCAGCCCCAGTTTAGTCCCTGAACTGACCATGTCGATCTGGGCCAGGGCCAATTTTAATGACAACGGAGTTCATACGCTGATGGGCCAGGACAATACCCCCTGGGATCGGGCGATTGCCATTGATAATCGCGGTCCTGGCGGCTTTGGCTGGTCCGCTTTTGCAGGCTCTAGTGATCAGGTGATTGGCGGTGGTCATTACAGCGTTGGCAACTGGGTCATGCTCACCGCTGTGTATAACCAGAACACTCAAAGTGCCAGATTCTATGTCAACGGCACCCTGACAGGTACAGCTAACAACGCCAATATGACCAATGGCACAACACAACTGGTGTTTGGCAAACACGCCACAGACAACGGCGAGTTTTATCATGGTGATATTGACGATGTATTGTTGATTAACCGCGCTCTGAGCGCCAGTGATGTGATGGAACTTTATAACCGCACCAAACCTGGGATTGACTAAACAAATAAGAGTCGCTGGGCTCGCCCAAAACAAACCGCCCATCTGGTGATGGGCGGTTTAAAAGGGTTTTATCAATCTATAAGCGGGCTTGTGAGTTGCGCAAATCGACAATTAAGCCGGTAAAGCCGGCAATCTCGCCCAGCTCCATCGGCGTGTTTTGAGCACCCAGACGCTTAATCCAGGCATCGGTCTCAGCTTTGAGCTTTTGCTGAAAATCATCCAGTTGACTGGTGCGAACAGCCGTCTTTAAAGGCAACTGATGCGTTTGACGATAGGCGTTTTCAAGATGCAAAAAGCTCTCATAAAACAGTTCTGGATCATAATATTGAAACGGAACAGAGGCCTCACCCGCTCTGGCCCAGGTTTGTTCACCAAATAAAAAGTCGGTTAACGGCACCTGTAAATCCCGTTTGGGAATACGTGATTTGGGAAACACTGCCGCATGGGCAGGGGGTTCACCAAATCGGCCCAACTGTGCCTCAGGAATCGGATAACGTCTGACCCAGGCATCGCGGAAGGGCAAGGGAGCGCCAGAGCGCTCTAAGGCTGCATTGGCATAACTGGTGCAGCCTGCGCCTTCAAACTTAAGCGGATCAACTGGAAAACCATAGTTTTTATAAGCTTCGGACTTTTGGTAATTTTCAACAAAGTCCACCATCTGCAGGCAGTTTTCAACCGGGACTTTAAAACCAGCCCAGGAAAACTGATTGCCGGCTGCTCCAGAGCGAATCCGGCTGTCGACATCAGTGGGAGATTCCAGATGGCCGTCTGTAAAAACTAATTCCAGAATGCTCATGCCCCAACCAGAACGTAAGCCCACTAAACTCTGACCATTGTCTTCACCACTTTGACCCGAAGCCCCGCGACTGATGAGCGTTCCGTCAGGTTTGCGGCAGGACCAGGCAATCTGAGCATGACCAATTGTAGAAGGCAGACTAAAAGTTCGTTTGGCCAGCGTGCTCTGAACAGCCGTCCGCGCCAGTTTAGACGGTGAAGACCAGTCCAGATAAGCCGCTGAAGGATAGGCAAAGACCAGAATATAGCTGCTACCGCGATCACTGAAGGCTTGTTCATAAGATTTTGCAGAGGCTTCCTGAGCCTGGACAGCGGGACTTAAAAAGAGAGCGGCAGCCAGACAAACCGCCAGATGTTTAGCAAACATGATTCAGCGCTCCAGAAGGGATTTGCAGTCTATTTTAACACTGCCAAATTTAATCTCGCCAAATTCAATAAAAGGCGATAGTCAGAAGCTTACTGAAAATCGATGGGCAGGTCTCGACGGGGTACGGCAACCAGATGAGCCGGGGCCGTCAGCATCTGAATCACCATCTGATCAGGCTGAGGCGCAACTTTAGCGACTTTAATCCGCAGACGCTGCTGTTCTTCAACCACTTCATCAATATTCAGGCTATAACCCCCGGTAGCTTGCTCACCCATAAAGGCCGCAATTACCATTTCTTTACTGAAATCCACCATGGGCATGGTATCAGCAGTGCCGGTATGCTCCAGCCAAAGCTGTCTAAAACTCTCGATATCCTGAGCCACAACATACCGAGGCTGTAGAATCAGGCTATTTGAACTTTGAGAGAGCGTACGCATGGGTAGATCAGTCCTTTGGCTTTGTTGCTCGGGATAAGTAAAGCGAATCTGAGTCGTTGTCTGTGGCGCCAGCCGCACCAGACAGCCAGGTGAGCTGTTTACACGCGCCACAAAGGTATCTTGAGGGGGAGTGGTGACGCTCAATTTAACATCTAACAGAGCCTGATCGCGCTGGATGCTGTCAACACAAGCGCTATAGCCAACCGATGGCTGCTCACCCAACACGACCGCAATTAACCATTCACGACTAAAATCGATCTGGGGCACACTATGAAGTGAGCCAGCGTGCTGAGTCCAAAAGGTGTCAAAATCCGCCTGGGTCTGAATTAACTGCTGCACAGGCTGACGAATACCACTATTGCTAAAGCGGACAAACTCACTAAAGGCCACGGGCTCAGCCGCCCAGGCAGAAACACTTAGGGGCAGCAATAAACTAGCCAGAATCAGGCTGGTTTTGATGGGATGTGAAGCGTCTAAGCTGGCAGAACTTATGACGTGATTGAAGACGCGTTTGATAGACATGCGATCCCCCTTCGAGAGTAATTAAAGGCTAACTGCCAGTTTGGCCAGCAGATTGCGCCAGTTGTGGCCGGGCGCAATCTGGCCCATGACCACGGGCCGCTGCGCTCCCGTCACTTCAGGAACATTGTTGCATACGCCTAACAAGCTTGTACAGGCAAAGAGTGCAAAGGCCAAAGCTTCCTTAGCATCGGGGTTCCAGCCTAGTTCAGCCAGAGAACAGACTTGGGTACCAGGCAGGGCTTCACCTAGACCCTGCATCAGCGCAGCATTATGGACGCCGCCACCACTGACATAGACCTTACCGGGCTGTGACGGCAACCAGGCTCGATAAGCAGAAGCAATTGAGCGCACGGTCAGGGCGGTAAAAGTGGCTAAGATATCTGCTGTTGACAGTCCTTGGGCCTGACAGGCACTAAGAGCCTGTTCTAAAAAAACCTGACCAAAGGTCTCACGGCCGGTAGAACGCGGTGGAGGCTCTAAAAAATAACGATGTCCCAGCCATTGCGCCAACAGTTTTTCATCTGCTTGACCAGCTAAAGCCAGCTGACCGCCGTCATCATACGCCTTGCCGGTTAAAATAGCAGCTGCGCCATCAATTAAGGCATTGCCCGGACCTGTGTCAAAAGCCATCATTTCACCATCTGGGCCAATCCAGCTTAAATTCGCCATGCCACCAATATTTTGCAGCACCACGCCCGTATCAGGACGTTGCAGCAGCAGCCTGTCTAAAAAGGGAACTAAGGGTGCCCCTTGACCACCCATGGCCATATCTGCCGGACGAAAATTGGCAACGGTTGTAACACCCGTGCGCTGAGCCAGCCAGGAGCCATCACCCAGCTGGAGCGACATCGGCAGCTCAGCCATACCAGGCGGCAGATGATACAGGGTCTGGCCATGTGAACCAATGATATCCAGATCATGTAGCTCAAAGTTTTGTTGGGCTAAAAATTCCAAACTGGCATTGGCAAACCACTCTGCAAGTTCAGCATGTAAAAGCGTCAGTTCATCGACTCGGCTACTATCAGGCTCAAGATTACGTCGAATCCGGGCTTCTAAAGCTGCCGGCATTTTGACCGTATCAAAGCCAAGTTGCTCGATTTTAAAACAATTGCCGCTTGTAAAACGCGCCAGACACAAATCCAAACCATCGAGAGAAGTTCCCGACATTAAGCCGAGGGCGTGTAAAACCAGTTGATGACTCATGATGAAGGCTCCTGAATGACGCTTGCAAAAGGCAGAATGTATTAACTCAGAGCTGAACAAGCCTGACAAAGGGCATCATAACAGTTGCAACACGCTGCTGGGGACAAGCTTTTAATCTGAGACAACACTCAAAATCGCTTGTGTTTAAGCCCTAACTCACTGACTGTTCTTCTGAGCACTATCTGAGCGCTATATAATAACTCAGAGCTAAAAAGCAAAGTCTGTGAGCAGAAAGAATAAGCCATGATTGCCATTACCGATCTCAAGCGCCAGTATGAAGCCCTCTCTAGCGAAATTCAGCCCGCC
>CAJYHH010000543.1 GCA_913773825.1 Candidatus Sericytochromatia bacterium
CGTTTTTCAGGGTTTCGAGGCCATTCACAAAGATGTTAAAGCCACGGCCACGAACCACTTCACCCTGCTGGATTTCAACGCGGTCAGCCTGAAGGGCGCTCACCAGTTCGTTTTCAGAGATTTGACCATTGCGGTCGGTGTCGACTTGCTGGCCGATTTCTTGAGAGAAGCGCAGTTCGTCCAGGTTGCCGTTTTTGTTGGTGTCGAGTGAGCGAACCAGCCACTGATGATTTGAAAAATTAACGCTTCCAGCCATTTTGAATTACTCCGTTCAACTTCTTAACAGTTATATCGTCAAAATGAAGCCAAACATTCTTAAACAACGGCAAAGCAAACGTTAATGATCATTTAAATCCAGACTATCTTGCTCTTTACCTAAAAAGTCTAGCAGACTCAAAAACACCTTCTCACGGATCTCTGGGCGCTCCCAAAGCAAATCATGATTAGCACCTGGCAGGTATTCAATTTTTGAGTTAGGGAATTTACGCTGTAAAAACGGTAGATTATAAGCCCAATCCACAACCGTATCATCTGTCCCTTGCAGAATCAGCAAAGGCAGCTGAGTGGGTGGATAGGTCTCAATAATTGTTTCATTCCAATTTTTAAGCGCCCCGACCCACTGAACCGGCGTACCGGCATATTGCAGCGGATCTTTTCGCACCATCGCCAAAAAAGTCGGGTCTGAACTGGTTGGGCGAATCACACGCGGCACTTCTTTTAACCAGCTGCTGCCAAGAAAATAACCTGTCATCGATAAATCCCAAAAAGCGGATCGCACCAGTGGGGCTGCTAAAACCGCTTTCTGATAAGGGTGATTAGGGTATTTGAGCAAATATTCCCAAACACCCGCCCCACCTGTACTATGGCCAACAATATAATGAGGCCCCGGCAGACTTTTAATCTCTTCTGTAACGGCTGCCAAAGCTCCAGAATAAGCCCCAAACTCTTGAATAGTTGCCTTTTCACCGCTAGACATGCCATGGCCGGGCAAATCAATGGCCACAACCGTGTACCCCTCTGTCAGCAAGCGCTCAATTAGATGTTTAATCAGCCCAGTATGCACAAAATAGCCATGCATCGTCACAACAGTTCCGCGACTTTCAACCGGGTGTTCGGGATTTACATCAGGCTTAAACACGCTGACAAAAATTTGCTCACCATTTGCGCTGACATAACCCGCATGATGACTGACATTTTTAAAGTTCAAGCCATAAAACGCTAAGTACTGACTCACCAGCTCAGAAGTATAGGGCTGTTCCAGATTAAAAACTGGGTGTTCTTCACTGAGTTTGGCAAAAGGATTGTCTGTTGGTGGATTTAAAAATGGCCATTCTTGCGCCTGGGCCACTCGCTTAAGCCCCAAAAGTAACAGGGGTACAACCACTGCTGCAACTAAAAGTTGACGTTTTTTCATAGTAAGGCCGCCAGTCGGTTTTCCATTTCTTTTAAAGGCATTAAGTCTCCTTTTTCAGAAGCCGCTTCAATCCCACGTCCATAAGCGACTTTGGCTTCTGGAATCTGACCAACCCCTTCTAGGGCCTTACCCCATTGCAGCCATGCAGCTGAGTAAAGTGGTTCAATTTTTGTTGCTTTTTCTAAGTAC
>CAJYHH010000544.1 GCA_913773825.1 Candidatus Sericytochromatia bacterium
CCGACAGTGCCGTCAACTTGCATGGTAGAAAAACTTTCGCTGGCTAAAACCTGGCTGTCAGCAAAGCTGGCGTCCACTTCCTGATAACTGGCCAGCGCAATCTGGGCCTGAGAGAGATAGGGGTCATTGCTGTTAAATTGATTGGTGGTCGGCTGGCTTACAGAAGCCGGATAGGGTGAACAACCATAAAGCAGGCTACTGCTGAGCATCAGGCTGATTGAAACAGCTAAAATTCCTTTTTTAGCCCGTTGTGAATTCTGCGTGTTCATGATGCGTGTCCTCCAAGCTTAGGTTTATGATCAGTTGTTCTCTGATCAGCAATAAGTGAATCCTAAACAGAAAGAGGCCAGAAAGGTATAAAAAGTTTTTAAAAACTGCAACCATTGCCAAAATAAAGATTTGAATCAACGGGCTACAACTCTGATTTGGACTTATCTTAATGCCCTTATCAAGGTTTAGAAAAAGATTGATCAATTGACTTTTATAAAACTGTTTTTACAGCTATTTTTTGAATTAAAAAAATTTTAAGTTTAATCAATTAGTCCAGATTAAGCCAGGCTATCTGACCATCTGAAACATAAAAGTCAAAATTACCGTTTTGACCTTCTAAAGGCTCCCAAAGTCCCGCTCTTGCCAGCATTTTATGCGGAAAAGCATTAAAGTTATTGAGTACAAACTGACGTTCTTGATCTAAATCGGGATCAATTAAGTGAGTCGTCGGCCCGCTGCGCCAGCTTTGACGGCTCCATTCAATGCCAATATCACGGCTGGCTGCCCCTAGCCAGATTTGATCCCCTTGGCAATGCCAGGGTGTTTGCCACAGGCGCAGATGATGACGATGACTGAGGGTCAGACTCGTATCGCGCGAAAAAGCCAAGTCCTGAACCCGCCCCCATAAAAACAAACGTGAAACCGGAAAAGCATTGTCGTGGCGCCAAGGGGATTCTAAATAACTCACCAGCGATGGCTGACTCCAGCCAGCAGCCGTAAATTGTTTTTTTAGCGCATGACGAGAGGGTACTCTCATCAGCAAGTTAACTAAATCGCCAGGCACCTGTGAAGCATGGTGATGCCAATTGAGTAAATGCCGCGACACAATTCTGGGAATCTGATGCTCTTTGAGCCCACAAGGCCAGTCATGTGTCCCGGTTGTTGGCTGCTGAATCACAATTAAACGCTGGCCCAAAGCATAGATTTTACCGTGCTGATAACCCTGAGCAAAAATCGGTACGGCCTTAGATGTAAAAATAGACTTAAAGGGTCCGGTTTTTTGTCCCCATTGCAGCTGGGCAGCCCGCTGTTCAATCTCTGTTTGCATGGTTCGCTGATCAGGTTCAGCAGACTGGCAAGCCCCTAACAACAGCAGACCCAGCCCAAACCACCTGGATTTGGCCCAATAAACCTGACGAAGACTTTGCTGTATGGCGCAATTCTGCATAGCGACACGTTAGCACATTGTGAGTGTTGAATGAGTTATAATCATGTGTTTCAAACATTTAAACTACAAGCCATAATCATGCTGGAGATTCACGATGAAAGCTCTACTTGCCTTGTCAATGATCATGCTGCCTCTGTCTGCATGGGCTCAAGATCATCGTCCTGCATTTGAATACTTAGCCCTTAAACCCGCGTCTGGTCAGCATTTAGTCTATTTACGCGTCATCAATAATCTCAGCTTTTATACTGAAAAAGGGGATCATAGCTGGGGTAGTCGGGCTGAAATTTATCAACTGCCACTCGCCAATCAGCCAGCCGCTTGTAAACAAAGTCCGGCAAAATCAGTCCTGCTGGCTGAAAAACCAGCCTGTGCTCCGAATAAACTGCCGCAGGCCAAACTCAGCTATGCCAGCCACAACAGAGCTTTTACCGTTAAAGACTTTAATAGCGCCGGGTTTCATGCATCCGCAGTGCTGAATCAACAAGGTGACTGGCTGAGCGTTGCTTATCAAGAAGCAACCTATGCCACGAGCTTTTTATCCGAGCTGTTAATGATTCACCATCTGCCAAGCAAAAAAGTTTGGCTGGTTAATCCCTCTACTCAATCTGTCATTCAGACCCAGCTGCGCAAAAAATTCCCAGCCTATTTTCGCGATGCCGACACAGCCGCTTTATCACCCACGCCAATTGGCTTTAGCCAGGGCCAACTGATCTTCTCAATGACCTTAGCTGCCAACTGTATGGATTCCAGTTTAGATGACTGTATGGAAACCCTGGCACCAGCCGGAGAAAAATTTGCCGGCTACTGGCGCTATAACCCCAACCAGCAGCAGCTTAGCTTCATCAGTTGGGAAAAAAGTGCAAAACCCCGCACAGAGCCCCCCGGTAGCTTTGTTCGCTTCTGATCAAGTAGGGAGATGATGACGCGGATTTCACGGAAAGGAGGGGATGGAGAAAAATGGGAGTGGTTGAGCTTCCCCCGAAAAAGTGACACCTGAGAACAGAGGTGTACTTGAACATGAGGGTCAAAACAGATGGCAAAGCAAAAGCATATCAAAGAATTGAAACTCGAAGCCTTGGCTTTGGCGGACCAGCTCGGGGGAGCTCTGCCCGCATGGCTATAATGCGTGTTCAGAGTCGTTTTTCGGAACGCTCAAGCAGGAAGATGATGATAAAGTCTTTGTGAGTCGCCAATTGGCTTCTCGGCAGATTTTTGAATACATTGAGGTCTTTTACAATCGTTAAACACTTCATTCGACATTGAGCTAACTCAGCCCAGAGCACTTTGAACAACAATATGTTGCTTAACTGGGTTTCCGCTTTGTCGGGTAAGGTTCAGCTTCGTTGGAAAGAAAAATGGCGTGTTTTCGCTTCATCTTTCGACAAGCTCAAGATGACAAAACGCTGTTTAAAAGTGGTTTGACTGAAAAAGGAGCCGGGATCAGTCATCTACTAATCCCAGCCCCCTAAAGAATCAACTTATTACAACCCGTGAGTGATCTCAGATTCCACAGATTTCCGTGTTTTATCTTATCCGTGAAATCCGAGTCATCTTCCCGAGTCCGTGGTCTTACTTGGAATAATCCCGGTTGTAGCCCAGCTGCCGCAGGCGATTGCGCTCATTGCGCCATTGGGGGATCACTTTGACAAACAGCTCAAGATAGACCTGGGTGCCTAAAAAATGCTGAAGGCTGGTGCGGGCAGCAGAGCCAATTTCTTTGAGCTTGAGGCCGTTTTTACCAATTACAATTGCCTTTTGATTGGGGCGTTCAACCACGATCACCGCGCCAATATAGGTCAGATTTTCAGAGCGGGTTTCAAATTGCTCGATATACACGGATGAGGCATGAGGAATTTCTTCACCGGTCAGTCTAAAGACCTGTTCGCGGATCAGCTCAGCAGAAATCATTGAGGAGGTCTGATCGGTGTACTCATCTTCGGGGTACATCGCTTCGCCTGCGGGAAGATTTTCGATCAGGCGTTCTTTAAGGCCTTCAAGACCCTGTGAGTGTTTGGCTGAAATCATCAGCACATCAGCAAACTCGCCTAAGGCCTGATAATCTTTGAGGTAGCGATCCCGATCGTGTTTGGGGACCCGGTCGGTTTTGTTCAGCAATAAAAAGGTTTTTTTGGTTTTATTGCCGAGCGCTTTGGCAATAAACTCATCACCTTTGCCGGGCGGGGCTGTGGCATCAACTAAGAACATATGCCAGTCCACTTCATCTAACACATACATCGCCTGCTCAACTAATTGTTCGCTGAGCTGATAACGGGGCTTATGAATCCCGGGGGTGTCGACAAAGACAATCTGGGCTTTATCTGGAATCGTGACAAAACCGCGAATCACCGAACGTGTGGTCTGGGGTTTGGCGGAGACAATGGCGACTTTTTCACCTACCAGATGATTAATCAGCGTGGACTTGCCAACGTTTGGTCGGCCAACCAGTGAGACAAAGCCGCTTTTGTGTGTATCCTGGGGCAACTCAAGTTTGCCCGTTCCTTTTTTACCCATAACATTCAACCATCCGGATTTCTTTCATTTAACTGTAGCCTGTTTAGGGCTTTATTTGCAGCCTTTTAGCAGCTGTCTTTAAAAAGCCGGCCGAGAAGCTGCGGGGCAGTTCCTCGGCCGGCACAACACTGACTATGAACTGAATAAAACTAGTTCTTTTCGAGCTCGAAGTCGTGTTTCATGGTTTCGGTTTTATTGATGGTGATCTGAAAAGCGCGACTTTTATAGCCGTCTTTACTGATCGCCAGACGATATACCCCCCGCGGAATATCGCGGAAAATATACCGACCTTCGTTTGACGACAGGGTAATCACCAGCAAATCGTCATTTTTAAGCTCCAGGCGCACACCAGACATCACCGCGCCACCTTTGGCTTTGACCATTCCTTCAATCTGGGCCGCAACCGGTCCAGGCTGGGGGGTGGGTTGAGCCGTTGGCGCAGGCGTCGGCAGCGTGCTTGGCACCGGCGTTGGATTTAACGGCGGTGGCGTCAAGGTGGCCTGCGGCGTCGGGGTGGCCGTCGGCTGGCTGGTCGGCACAGGCGTGGGGACAGGTGTCGGAACCGGGGTCGGCACCGGAGTCGGCTGAGCCGTGGGGGGCGCAGTCGGAACCGGTGTCGGTAAAGGTGTTGGCACCGGAGTCGGAACCGGCGTTTGCTGAGTGCTGGGCGGCAGCGTTAAATCATACTGGGTTTCCGCTTTCGCTTTCACCTGAATATTTAAGCGCAGGCGCTCAGAACCGGCTTGTTTAACAGCCAGCGTGTATAAACCAGGCGTCAGACCTTCCAGACGATAACTCGGCTTATCGAGATTTAAGCGCCGGACTAATAAACCGCTGGCGTCAAAAATCTCGAGGTCTAAGTCACCGATGGGCGCACCGTTAAATGATTCGATGCTGCCAAAGATAATCCCGCCTAGGCCACTCATCGGCAGCTCAAGCGCGGTTTCAAGATTGGCCTGCACCGAAACCAGTCGGCTTTCACTGGTCCAGCCATCTTTGTCGAGGCGAATTTCATAGGTCCCAGTCGGCACACGCTCAAAGCGCGCTTCGCCATTGGCGTCAGTCACAGCACTAAAGCTCAAACCCGTGCTGGCCTGATAAATCGCCACTCTGACGCTGCTTAACACCGTAAAGCGCTCACGGTCCATGGCCCGGACTTTAAGATTGCCTTTTTCGTTAGACGGCGGTTTAAGCGAGCCGCTGGGCACAGGTGTTGGAGTGGGAGTAGGATTAGCGCTTGGGTTCGAGTTGTTAGCTGAACTTGAACTCATGCCAAACCACTGCCCAAAGTCACCGCGCCAGCCTACGCCTAAAATAAAATCGCGATCCCAGAGATTACCGGTCGGACGCTGCATCAGCATGGCTTCGACACTGACATTCGGCAAAGGATTAAACACCGCACCCAGATTAACTGTCTGGCTCTGCAGATTAATACTGCCGAGGTATTCCAGTTCGACCCGGCCCAGATTTAAAATCGGCACGTCTAAACCGGCCACAATCCGGGCACCGGATAAGCCGCCCATAAAGCCACCGTGCAAATTGACTAAACGGCGATTATTCCAGTCAAAGCCTCGACTAAGCATCAGAAATGCATTAGACCCCGGCACATAACTGGCGGTATCGGGCAGACCTAATAATGAGGCACCAACTGCCAATGAGACAGGAGAACCTTCATCTTGATTCATAATTCGGTATTTTGCCGAAGCGGCGATCGCCGAAAAGCCATTAGCAGGCGGCGCGCCAAACACCAGACCAACTTCTAAATTGTCGATCGGGGATAGTAACAAAGAGCCGGAGAGCCCGGAATTAAGGGGAAAATAACGCAGAGAGGCATTAAAAAGCCGGCCATCGAGCACATCTGCTGTTGGCACTGTCATCAGGCCAGATGTGCCCCAGAGGGCCGGATTAGAAGCCGTATCCGACCTGGGTGCTTCTGCACCCAGGACGGGGGTCTGCAGGCTAAGCAGAAGGGCGGCGGCCGCAGTCAGCGACCGCCGTGTGTAATCCCTCATCAGAATTCTGACTCTTCGTCAGCACCCAGATCAGATGCTGAGTTGTCGTTCTGAGCCGCGCTGGCCACGCTCTGCTGTTTGCGGTCAAGGACGTCACGGCTCTGTTTGGAGCGCATACCGGTACCGGCTGGGATCAGACGGCCGATGATGACGTTTTCTTTCAGACCGCGCAACCAGTCGCGCTTGCCTTCGACAGCGGCTTCAGTCAGCACGCGAGTCGTTTCCTGGAAGCTTGCCGCTGAGAAGAAGCTCTCAGTGTTCAGCGAAGCTTTGGTGATACCGAGCAGAATCGGGGTGTACTTGAAGCTTTCCGTTTCAAGGCCGATTTCACGGACCCGGCTCAGCTCTTGCTGAATACGGGTTTCACTGACGATTTCACCCGGCAGGAAGGTGGTTTCACCCGGCTCTTCGATGCGTGATTTACGGGTCATCTGGCGAACAATAACCTCGATATGTTTATCAGAGATCTTAACGCCTTGTGAACGGTAAACCTGCTGGACGCCGTCAACGAGATAACGCTGGGCAGCCGCCACATCAAGTAGCTTGAGCAGTTCATGCGGGTTGACCGAACCAGTTGTCAGACGCTGACCGCGCTCAACAACCTGACCGGTGACCACAATCGCTGATGAGTTGTAAGGCAGGCTGATCTGATGTTCGGCCGCAGGGCCGTCTTTTGAATCAGCGCCTTTGATCACCAGAATGGTTTTTTCATCACCGCGGATGATGTCGATGACTTCGCCGCTGTACTCGCTGAGCACAGAGACTTCCTTCGGTTTACGCGTTTCGAGCAGTTCCTCAACACGCGGTAGACCCTGGATGATGTCGCCGGTTTTCATCTGTTCGTAGGTCAGGACTGCGATAACTTCGCCCTGGCGAACCATGTTCTGGTCGTTGACAACCAGCTGTGAACCCTGGCTGACGAGGTAAGGACGGGCCTTGCGGACCACAATTTTACCTTTGCCCACTTCAGAAATCACGCCGGTGTCGTGGCTGACAACGCCTTCAGCAATTTCGTCGCCGTCAAAGACTTTATCACCCGCTTTAACCGTGGCTTTTGCGCTGGTTTCGTAAACGCGCTCGTGTTCTTCAGTCAGCAGCATCATACGCACCAGACCCGTGTGGGGATCCGTGTAGACCGTGATGGTACCGTCGTCTTTAACGCGATATTCGGTTGACGCAACCTGATGACGGGGCGGAACAATCTCACCGTTTTTAACCAGCGGATCGATGTAGACGCCGATGTCTTCGTATTCGGGCAGGAAGGTTCCGCGCATCCCTTTTTGAGAGCTCAGAACTTCGGTTGAGCTGAGGTTGAGCTTAAACAGCTCGACGCCCTGCTCTTCGTCTTCCAGCGGAGCGGCAAAGTTGCCGGTCGGCAGCAGGCTGACGCGGCCGCCAAGGGTAATCAGCGAACCCTGCAGCTTAAACTGCAGTTCGATACGAGTCAGCGAGGTACCGGCTTTGACGCGGTCGCCCTGGCGATGCAGCAAGCGGGTCACGGTGTCGAGGCCGATGTTGTCAGAGCTGGTCTCAGTGGTGAAGAAGTTATCAAGCGGCTTGACTTTGAACTTCTTGAAGGGACGGACAACGATCAGGGTTTCCATCTCGTCGACCGGAATCATTTCGACCATACCCTCGATGTCAGACGTGACTTCTTCAGAGCTTTCGGTCTCAGCGTTCCAGCGGGTGCCAATGGCACGGCCCTTCTTGACGATTTCGCCTTCTTCAACCTTGATTTCAGTTGCTTCGTCAGCCACAAACAGATAAGCCTGGGCGCCGGGGTAGAACACCAGCTCCTGCGAAGTATCCATATTGTCGGTGTTAACAAAGCCTGCTTCTTCAACCTGAACGCCTTCGAGCAGTTCGGTGCCAGGTGCAACGGTCATCGACTCATCGATAAACACCGTGCGGTTTTTAATTGAATGCGGCTCTTCGTAAAGCAGCAGCACGTCAACTTCTTTGACAACCGGCTCTTTTTCGTTGATGTCGGTCAGGTAGTGGATCACGCCATTGCGCTCAAGTTTATAACGTGAGTCAAAGGCTTTGGCGAGCATCTGGTTGTTTTCCAGACGGCTGCCTTCGTCCACAAACAGCTCAAAGTCGTGAATCGGCAGTTCCTGATCATCAAAGCGCAGGACAGGTTCAGACTTTTTGGTTTTATCAACCTGAGCGTTACTCAGCGTCAGTTCAGCGGTGACAATCGACAGGCTCTGAGAACCATCTTCGTTGCTGCTGAGCAGGACGCGGCCACCGTATTCCGTATTGGTCGCAATGCTGGCAATGGTGTCGCCAGATTTGAGATCCTGGCCGTCAGTGACGCGGATTTCAGATTTAGGCGGCAGAGAATACACATCACCGGAGTAAATCCAGAGAATGCCTTCTTTAGACGTCACAATGGTTTCGTCCTGCTGCTTGGCGCGATTGCGGCGAGTTTCAGCACTAATGCCGTCAAGCACAACCTGACCAGAGATACCGGCAACCACTTCTTTATACTTGCGCTCCATCGAGCCGCGGCCAAACTTACCGGATTCACGGACGGCCTGAGCCAGTACCATGCCCTGGGTGACCGTGTCACCGTCTTTAACCCAGAGGTTAAAGCCAGGCATAATGGTGAATTTTTCTTTGGCTTTGCCAACTTGCAGGGTCACAACAATTTCGTTGTCGAGAACATCGAGATTGTCACCGGCCGCAGTACGGATTTTGGTTGTCTGCAGTTTGGACTCATCAAAGCTGACTTTGGCTTCAAATTCTTTTTTGTCTTTAAAGCGGGCATAGACACGTTCAGCGGCTGCCCCTTCAAATACGCCCCCGGTATGGAAGGTACGCATAGTCAGCTGGGTACCCGGCTCACCGATTGACTGAGCGGAGATAATGCCGATCGGCTCACCGCGGTCAACCAGGCGCTGGTTGGTCAGAGACCAGCCATAGCAGGTCCGGCAGACGCCCAAGGGTGATTCACAGCCCATCGGTGAACGAACGTCTACAATCTGCTCTTCTTCAGGCAGCGTATCCAGCCATTCAACCAGTACATCACGCAGGTCAGGCGAGATCACTTCATTGCGCTCAACGATGATGTTGCCATCTTCGTCAACAATGTCGCGGACCGAAGTACGGCCAATCAGACGATCTTTGAGCTCGAGCCAGACGTTGTCGCCTTCTTTGACGCTCAGCAGACGGAAGTAGTTATGAGTACCGCAGTCTTCATCAAGGATGATGACGTCCTGGGCAACGTCTGCCAGACGGCGGGTCAGATAGCCCGAGTCAGCGGTACGCAGCGCCGTATCGACGATCCCCTTACGTGCGCCGTATGAGGACAGCACGTATTCGGTGACGTTAAGACCTTCTTTAAAGTTGGACTTAATCGGCATGTCGATGATGCGACCGTTTGGATCTGCCATCAGACCGCGCATGGCGATCAGCTGACGAACCTGGGAGATATTACCACGGGCGCCGGAGAAGGCCATCATGTAAACCGAGTTCATGCGGTTGTAATCGCGCTGAATCGAGCCAGTCAGTTCTTCTGACGCTTCATGCCAGGTGTTAATAACGCGGGTGTAGCGCTCGGTTTCGGTAATCTTACCGCGATGGAACAGATATTCTGCGGTTTCGATTTCTTTTTCAGCGCGGGCCAGAATGTCTTTTTTGACAACTGGAACTTCAAGGTCGGTAATGGTAATCGACACACCAGCGCGGGTGGCAAAGCCAAAACCGGCATCTT
>CAJYHH010000545.1 GCA_913773825.1 Candidatus Sericytochromatia bacterium
TATGATCCGGTACGCAAATCTGATCCGGGTGCTTATCGTTTTTATAATAACCTCAACGCCACCTGGCAGATTCTGGATGATGTCGGCGTACGTGGCCAGTTTGACTTTGCAACTGAAAGCGGCAAGTTCTACTACGGTGGCCAGTTAACCGCTCGCTATGACTTCCTGGAAAAATTCGGCGTCACTCTGCGTGGTGAAACCATTCAGGATGCTAACGGCATGTTGACGGGTTCGTTTGATACTTCAACAGCTGATAACGTCAGCCAGGGTCTGCAGGGCTTTGGCGTGACTTTAGGTTTAGAGTATCGTCCGATCGAAAACGCTTTTGTCCGTCTCGAAGGCCGTCAGTTAATGCTAAACGCAACCAATAACGCCATCTTTATGGATGCTAATGGCACTGCTTCAGCCAATCGCTTTGAACTCTCAGCCAACACTGGCTTCTGGTTTTAATTAAAGCCGCAAGCCTTGTCAAAAAGCACGGCGCCCCACTGCGGGGCGCCGTTATCCTTTTTTTGCGTTACAATGCAAACAACTAAACTAGTAAACATTGATTAATCGAGGTAAGGTCCATGCCCAGAATCCCGTTTGCTCACCTTCTCCTGAGCCTGCTCCTGCTCTGGGGCTGCGCGGCTCAAAGAGGCCAGATTGCCAAACCCGACTGGGCTGATCGCGAAGTCACTTGGGATGGCACAGGTCTAACTGTTAATGCTTATGGCGAAAATGACTATAGCCGAAACAATAAAAACTCTGAGCGCGCAGAAGAAAACGCCTTTGCCAACGCTCGCAAATTAATCGCTCGTGAACTGGCTAAAGCTTATCTCAAAGCCAGCAAAGACAGCATGAGCGAAGACGAAGCGGCTTCCAGACTTGAAGCCGCACTCGGTACCCCGATTGAAAAGCTCAGCAAATATGATCCCCAAACCGGCACTTTCTTTGTTCAGATCTATGTGCCGGCCAGCCGTCTGCTGAGCATCGTCAACAGCACATTTAATACCAATCTAAAGCTCAACAGTGATGGTGCACTGACTAAATGAGCCCTTTGCGCCTGAGGGTTCCGGCCACAACGGCCAATCTCGGCGCGGGTTATGACCTGATTGGTGCAGCGCTTAATCTGTATAATCATTTTACTTTTGAGCCTTCAGATCATCTAAGCCTGCACTTATCGGGTCCACGTGCGTCTGAATGCCGTTTTCAGCTAGATGATAACAGTCTGATTGTGCGGGCCTTTAAACGGGTTTATCACGAAGTTGGCCAGAGTGCGCCAAACTTTGCTTTGACTCAAGATGTTCATGTCCCGCCATCACGGGGTTTAGGCAGTTCTTCAACGGCGATTGTGGCGGGTTTATTAGCGGCTAATCAATGGCTAAATCAGCCTTTAGGCGAACAGGACTTAGTTCGTCTGGCAACCGAGCTTGAAGGCCATCCTGACAATGTTGCGCCAGCCTTATTAGGCGGCTGTGTCTTAAATTTTCCTGACGGTAGCTGGACCCGGTTGCCGGTATCAGAGTCTCTGGTTTGGGTGGTCTGCATCCCCGAGTTTGAACTCGAAACAGCCAAAGCCCGTTCGGTTGTGCCGCGTGAAGTTCCGCTCAGCGCAGCGGTTCAGAACATGGCCTGGCTCGGCGCGCTGGTTGCAGGCCTGAGTTTAGATAATGACACGCTTTTGCGCCAGGGCTTACAAGACGGCTTACATCAGCCCTATCGTCAGATGTTAGTACCCGGTATGCCAGAAGTAATGCAGGCAGCCCTTACTCATGATGCTCTTGGCTGCGTCTTAAGCGGAGCAGGCCCCACTCTTTTAGCACTTTGCCGCCCAAATCCACTTTCTAAAAACGCTCCGTCAGAAACAGCTGAAACCCTTGGCGCTGCAATGCGCAAAGCCTGGGCCCAAGCAGGGATTCAGTCAGGATATGTGATTTGTGGGCTTGACCCTGATGGCGCGGTGTGTCTAGACTGAACTTGTTGCCAGATCTCTGCTGAATCAGCAGTCTTTTTTGCAGCACTGTTTAACTAGATATTGAACAAGATTCAGAAGCTCCAAAAGCACCAGATAGAAGTAACGTTATGAACCTGATTGTACAGAAATTCGGCGGCAGCTCTGTCGCTGATGTCGAACGGATCCGCCACGTCGCCCGACGGGTTGCGGACAGTAAAGACCAGTACCCCGATGGTGTGGTCGTTGTGGTTTCAGCCATGGGCAAAACCACCGATCGACTTGTTGGCCTGGCTCGCGACATTTCAAGCTCTCCCAGCGCACGCGAAATGGATATGCTGCTGGCGACAGGTGAGCAAGTCTCCATTGCCCTGCTGAGCATGGCTCTACAGGAACTTGGCTATAAAGCCATTTCTTTAACCGGTGCTCAAGCCGGAATTATTACCGAAAATTTGCATACCAAAGCAAAAATCGTCAACATTGATACGGTTGCGATTAAAAAGCTCCTGGCTGAAGGCTATATTGTGGTGGTAGCGGGCTTTCAAGGCACCACTGCTGATCAACAGATTACAACCTTGGGTCGGGGTGGCTCTGATACCACTGCCGTGGCCCTGGCCGGCGCTCTTGAAGCACCCGTCTGCGAGATTTATACAGACGTTGACGGTGTCTATACTACGGACCCCAATGTGGTGCCCCAGGCCCATAAACTCAGCGAGATTTCTTATGAAGAAATGCTTGAACTGGCTCAACTGGGAGCAAAAGTTTTGCATCCCCGTTCAGTTGAATGTGCCAAGAAGTATCACACAGCGATTCACGTTCGCTCCAGCTTCAATACCCACGAAGGGACCTATGTCAAAGCCATGAAAGATCTCGAAATCCACCGCCCGGTCACTGGCGTCACCTCGGATCTGCGCCAGGCCAAACTTGCGATTCGCGAAGTTCCGGACAAGCCCGGCATTGCTGCCCAACTGTTCGGAGCCCTGGCTCAGGCCAATGTCTCAGTCGATATGATCATCCAGTCTGTTAACGACAATTTGACCAATGATATTGCTTTTACAGTTCATGAAGATGACCTCAAAAGTGCTCTAAACATTGCCGAGCAAGTCGCTCGCGACCTGGGTGCTCCTGAAGTAATTCATGATCCTGAAGTGGCAAAAGTCTCAATTGTCGGCGTTGGCATGATCGGCACACCTGGGATTGCGGCAGCAATGTTTGATGCCCTGGCTCAGGCCCAGATTAATATTCAGATGATTTCAACTTCTGAAATTAAAATTTCCTGCGTGGTGGCTCGTCAGGAAGTCAGAAAAGCGATGCAGGTCATTCACGACAAATTTGTAATTGATGAAAGCGCCGTAAACTCAGACGATATACTGCTCTAAACTCAGCTCTTTTAAAGCTGACTCAACTTCACGCTGATCCTAAGGCGAGCTTTGCAAAAGGCTCGCCTTTGCTTGTCTTTACTTGCATCAAGAGATCACGTTATAGTATTTACTATCGTGATGATGCATGAGTTATCGGCAAAGGGTATTTATGACAAAAGTCTTAATTGCAGAAGATTCCAGCGTGATTCAAAAAATGTTGACTGCTGTACTTGAAAAAGATAAAACAATTCAGATTGTTGGCACCGCCAGCGATGGCGCATCAGCCGTCAGCAAAACCTCAGAACTTCGTCCAGATATTGTCTTGATGGACTACCGCATGCCCAAACAAAACGCGCCTGAATGTATTAAACAGATTATGAGTCAGAATCCCACTGCGATTTTAGTTCTGACTTCAGCAGAGCCTTTTGAAGAAAAACGCAAAGAAGTGCTGGGACTTGGCGCCTTGGGTTTTATGGAAAAGCCCAAATCCATGGACTATGCAGGTTTATCGGTTAAACTGCTGACCCAACTTAAAACCCTGAGTCGCATCAAGCCAGCTAGACGCAGTTACTAGTTTTTAAGCCACTTAAAACCTTCTTTTCAACGGATTCACGTCATCAGCTAAGCCCTCTCCAGACTGGGGCCCATGCTACTATACAAGGGCCGATGAGCTCTGCTGACGAGTTTGCTGAATTTGCTAAATAGGAGGACGGTGATGGTTCGGGTCTTGATCGCTGAGGATTCCAGCGTGATTCAAAAAATGCTCACCACCGTGCTTGAAAAAGACGCCAGTATCGAAATTGTCGCAAATGCCCGGGATGGCGAAGATGCGGTAGTCAAAACGCAAAGTCTGCGCCCAGATATTATTCTGATGGACTATCTTATGCCCAAACAAAATGCACCAGAATGTATCAAGCAGATCATG
>CAJYHH010000546.1 GCA_913773825.1 Candidatus Sericytochromatia bacterium
GCCAGATGCAACAGCTCAGCTGCGCCCTCCTGAGCCATTGGCTTGTGCAGCCCCGCCAGAGCAATCAACTGATTGTGAAACAAATAGCCACTTAAGACGTAATCAGAGCCTTGATATTGCTCCGATAACGCCGCTAGCGATTGCCGACAAGCTGAACCCATCGCAGTTGCCAGCAATGGCCAGACTTGCTGCTGAGGAAGTGTTTTTAAATCCGTTAAAATCAGAGGGTGAGTTACCTGCATAAAAGAATTATACAGCCCTATAAGTTTTCTTTTGGTCAACATGTTGACATACAGTAAACTTTTGTTTTACTCTGAAGTTAGATAAAGACACTCAGTGTTTTAAGTTGTTTTAAAAGAGTTCGAAAAGAGGAATTGACAATGCCTACAATGACCAAACGCCTCGGATCATTTATTCTGACCAGTCTCTGCGCTTTTAGCCTTAGCGCCTGTGGTGGCGGTAATCTGCCTTTACCCGGTGGTGTCAACGGCGCAGATGATTATCAGCTGCCGCTTAAACTGAGCCAGAATCTGGAATGTGATGGTGGAAGTACTCTGATTTATGAAATCAGCAGCACCGGCGAATTTAAATTTTTAGGCTCTGAAACCCCTGCTAAACCGACCTTTATTACCCGCCAACTCAGCAAAGCAGATCAAGAGGCACTGGATGCTCTATTAGAATCCACTGATTTAGCTGGCCGCCAGGCGGCGCTTAAACAAGTTCCAGATGACGCCCCTCAAACCGCGGACTGTCGCGCAATTGAAACCCTAAGCCTGACTCATGAAGGCAAAAACGCAGCTATCGAACGCAATGGCCGTAAACGTGAAACCACCTCTGACTATCTCGAAGCCTTTGCAAAAGTCCGCGCCAAGCTCGACGAACTCAAAAGCAAATATGCTCCCACACCGAGCGGCGAAAATCCAATGGCCAAATATCGCTATGAGCTGCCGCTGACGCTTAAAGCCGAAGGTGAATGTGGCCTGCCTAACTATACGCGCTACGAAATCCTGGCTGATGGCACCTTCCGGTATACCAAAACCAGCCCGGATCCGACTCAGCCTGATGCTCCTGCTCCCGCAATAACAGAGCGCAAGCTCAGCGAAGCTGAACGTCAAGCCCTGACAGCAAAACTGGCTGAACTGGATTTAGCAGCTAAAGCAGAGGCAGATACCAAAGTCCCAGATGATGCTCCCCAGACGATGGAATGCCGCACTGTCAACGTGTTAAATCTCAGCGTTAATGGCCAGAGCCGCAGCTTTGACCAAAATGGCCGTAAAGCTAATCATAGTGAAGCTTATCGCCAGGCCTTTACCCAGTTATTGAATCATTTAGAGGCAATGCCACAAGCCCTTCAACCTACACCTGGGCCTGGTGTACAATACGCGTATGCCTTACCCTTAAAAGTCAGGCTTGATGGCGAATGTGGTCTGCCCGACTTTACCCGATTTGAGATTGGCAGCAATGGACAATTCACCTGGACTCGCGAAGACTGGCCGACTTTAGTAGCTGGTAATCCCCCGACTGAAAGCCGTCAGCTGACTGCAGCTGAACAGGCCCAGGTGATGAATAAGCTGAATGACAGTGACCTGCTGGAACAGGCTGCTCAATCCGAAGTGGTGCCTGCGGATGCCCCTCAGACCAAAGAATGCCGGACGGTTACAGTTTACGACCTGACAGCTGAAAATAGCACCCAAAGCTTTGAAGGCGAAGGGACCCGCAAATTCCGCCACAGCGAAGCGCTGCTGGCAAAAACGGCTGGCCTCCAGAAGTTCCTGTATGAACTCAGCGGCCAACCG
>CAJYHH010000547.1 GCA_913773825.1 Candidatus Sericytochromatia bacterium
GCTGTGCATTATAACCGGCTTGTCTAAAGTTTGAGGTTGGATGTTCAAGCCTAAAAAGTCAAGTATTGAAAGGCTGACCTGATCCAACCTTCCCGGCTGATGCCGAATTTAAACCCTAGTTGAGATAAGTTGAGTTCAAACTTAAATTAGCGTTTCGAAAAATAAGCGTAACTACGTACTTTGTTAAACAAATAATTTGAGATTTCAATTTCAGGATCTAGTAACTTAGCGTTGTTTAGCGCAAAGAGCGCCCGGCGGTACTGGCCACGAGCCGCAAAGCGAACACCCTGCGAATGATAATAAGCTGCGACGTTGCGCCGAGAATGTTCAGGCAGGCCCTTAGAAGGTGGAGCCTCGTCATCGTCGTCATCAAGAGAAGAGTGACTTGAGCGAGCACTAACCGTAAAATCAGTCTGAGCGTGTTCATCCGCCTGAACCTGTTCAAAAGCCTGCATCAGCGTATCTTTAAAAGCATTGCTGTTTTTTTTCGGGGGCTTGATCGGGACTTGAGTCTGGTACTGACTGACCATTGCATCCAGCCAGGCCTGTTGGGTGAAAGACTGCTCTTGATCATAAGCTTCACGTAGTTCAGGGTTCAGCAGGGTGTCACGTGCTTCGGTTAACTGACGAAAGCGCGCCTCTGCCTCTAAACGTGCCGCTGAATCCTGAGGAAAACGATCTGGATGGCAGTCAAGTGCCCGCCGGCGATAGCCTTTGCGAATTTCATCTTCACCCGCCATGCGGGTAATGCCTAACAAGGCATAATAATCGTGTTTTTGCCAGTCGAGAAAATCCTGATTAGATAAACTGGACGCTTGATAAGAATCGCTCATCAGGCCCCCAGAATCTGAACAGTGACATGGTGCCAGCGCTCTTCGAGCACAAAATCAACCAATACCAGTTCCTGCCAGGTTGCACGCTGTAACTGGCCACGCACAAAGGGCAGGGTACCGGATGTACACGTCAGATTAGAGAGGAGTTCGGGTGAGGAACTGATATTCAGCAGCTCTTGAATCAGCTTTTCAGCGTTGTCCAGACTGCCCCCAGGGCATTCAACTGTTAAGAGCGAAACGCCCGTACCAGGCACAAACACGCCAACTAAACCGTTCACCAGACCACTGCTACGAACCAGACGTTCTATCTGGCCGGTAATCAACATGGGTTCAGGGCGACCGGGACTACGGATTTC
>CAJYHH010000548.1 GCA_913773825.1 Candidatus Sericytochromatia bacterium
GCTCATACAGCACTCTGGTCTTCGGCCATGCCGATGGCGGCTTGCCATTCAGGTGTGGGCTCAATTAATTTGCGGGTCTTGAGATCTAATAAACCTGCTGTGACTTTGAGCTCAGAAGCCAGAGCCACTTCCTGGCCATCTTGGAGTAAATGTAATTGTTGATGAATCGTCCAGATTTTTTTCTGAAACGAGGCGCTGCGGCTGACAATCCGAATTGGCTGGCGAGCGAGCAGTTCTCGTTTAAAACTCAGATTGACTTCCAGAATCACTGGGCCAATGCCGGTGCGACGAATCTGGGCCAGATCAATCCCGGCATCAATCAGCCAGTTCCAGCGGGCCTGTTCGTAAATTTCAAGGTAGCGGGCGTTATTGACGTGACCAAAAGCGTCAAGCCAGGTTTCTGAGACGATAAATTCGCTGATGTGCATAAAGCCTCCTGCTGTTGGGGGCAGTATAGCTTGGGAGAAAGGTTTTGGGTGGTTAAGTGTTTGTAGCAGAGCCGTAGGCGATTCGATTAGCCGTTGCAGCTTTGCTGCTTACGGAAGCCCGAGCTGTTGACGGCTTTGCCGTCTTACAGATTGGGACAGCATGGCTATCGTACGCATCGCGCGTACAAGGCACTTGCCTGGGTTGTTTGCGACGCAGGAGCAATTACAACCTAGGACAGCATTGCTATGCAGAACCGAAGGTTCTGTAGGGGAGAAGAGAGGGTTGTTGGATTTTTTAGCCTGAGTAGTTTAGGCAAGTCTGGGTTGGCTTATGAGACAATTAGTTTACACTCTCTTTATTCTCGACGCTTCTGGAGGATTTTTATGCCTCGGATTTCTGGCAACCCGGCTTTACCTGAACAACCGGCTAAATTGCCTTCGGTTACAAGCGCTGCACCCAAACAAGATAAGCTGGTGGTGCCTCTTCAGCCTCCGGCTGTGATTATGCCAGCTGACCATACCCGTGTGGCGCCTCAAGGGCAAGCCCGTTTAATTCAGTCTTTTGTAGAAGCTGAGCCAGCTGCACCCGCTGTTGATCCAGCTGCCGCTGAAGCTGCTCGCGCTCATGAAGCCTCGATTGCCAAGCTTGAAGACCTTA
>CAJYHH010000549.1 GCA_913773825.1 Candidatus Sericytochromatia bacterium
CTTGTGGATCAGCTTCTAAAATACCCACTAAAAGCTGATCCATGACTGGATGAAACATAAAGGCCTGACCTGGACAAAGGTAAAGATGTTCTGTTTCAGACAAGCCCAACTGGGCACGGCCAGGCAGACGGGCTGGCACTTGCGGCGGACGGTAAATCGTAGCCGGTTGATCCAGCAATAATAAGGGTTCGGTGTAATGCTCCTGAGCACCAGCAGGTTCACTCAATCGATCGCTGATAAAAGCATCAAACTCCCTTAAACCACTGGTTACAGGATGCCCAGGCAAGATAACCTGCCGGGGTGCAAGTTGATACTGAGCTAGCAAATAAGTATGGGGATCAAGCCCCATATCTGTATACAGCAAAATATCAAGTTCTGTTGCCCGAATCTGTTCAGCTTGTTGTTCCAGCGGCCCCTGTAAGCGAATCCAGCCTTTGGCAACCCGCTGTAGCTCACGGGTAACCGAATCCTCAATTAAGGGACTGGCAGCAAAACAATAAAGTTCAAACGGTTCTTCTTGACCGAGTTCAAGCAGCAGCTCCAAAAAACAATGCATCACAGAGTGAGCGTAAAAAAAATGTGAGACCACCCCAACCCTGAGTCTCGCTTGAGTTTTAGTTTGAGTTTTAGTTTGAGTCTTGGCGTGCCTCAACGCTTGATTGCCCCGTAAAATTGACTGGCGTGTGCCGGGTAAATTCAGCTGTCTGTAGATCTGGGCCTGCAACTCCATCACAGCGCGATCATTTTGGCCTTGATACGCCAGATAAAAAGGCAAAGCAGCCAGATCCAAAGGCTTTGGAATATACAGCGGTTTGGCAGCGAGACGCTTAAGTTCTGTCTCTAAATGCTGACGCCAATCCGTCACGCTGTCAGCATCAGCATACACAACTGGCAAAACCAGACTACGAGCTAAACGTAGACCATCAGCATCTGCAGGATCTTGATCAATTGCGCGTGTATACGCTTCACGAGCCCGTTCAGGCTGATTGAGCTCTTGCCAGGCATTGGCAATTTGTGCCAGCAATGCTGTCCGCCAATCAGGCAAAGCATTCTGCGATAACAAGTCTTCCATAATCGTAATGCCATCATAAAAACGCTGAAGGCTCATCAAATACTCAGCAGCCTCAACCCTTAAACGTGGCCCGGCCCCCTGGGTCAGAGCCCGCTGATAATGCCAGCGAGCAGCCTGACTACGGCCTAACTGGCGACAGGTTCGAGCCAGCTCGCGCTGGAGCTCAGGCCGCGGACCTGACTGTAATTTTTCTGCTTGTTCGAGATAGTTTAAAGCCGCTTCGGCTTGACCCAGCTCTCGCAACAGCGCAGCTGCCAGAATCAGCAAATCAATCTGCCAAGCTGGTTCTGGACAGTCCGTTAAGGCTTGCTGACAATGTTGAAGGGCTGTTTGAAACAGGCTGTTTTCTTTAAGCAACTGCGCCAGATTAGCCCGGCAAGCCCAAAACTGAGGGCGCAAGGCAAGCTCTTGCTGATAAGCGTCTGCGGCTTGCTGAAGCTGCCCGCGTTGATGAAGTAACATTCCCAGCCTGAACGAGACATTCGCCCGTTCAGGCTCCAGACTTAAGAGCTGTTGGTATAGCTTTTCTGCTTGCTCTGGCTGACTGGCCTCACAGGCTCGCGCCTGGGCTTCTAGCTGGTCAGCAGACTCTGTCACGGTGCCGGTGCTTCACAGTGCTTTTGACAGGCCTCTGTTAATCCCAGTGAACAGGCTTTAGCAAAAGACTGCTCGGCTTTTTCACACTGACCCTGAGCTTTAAACACTTCACCCAAATTGTCATGGGCCTGGGCATACGCCGGATCTAACTCAATCGCTTTAAACAAATCTGCCTGAGCTTTATCAAACTGCTCAAGCTGGCGCCAAATTTCAGCACGATTGTTCCAGGCATAAGTATAGGTCGGGTCAATTTCGATCGCTTTATTGTAGTCTGCTAAAGCGGGCTCAATTTCACCCAGTCGGGCATAAATCAAACCGCGATTATTATAAGACAGCACATCTTTTGGCATCTGCTTTAACGCGCTGCTATAGTCTTCCAAGGCTTTGGGATAATTTTCCTGACGAGTAAAAGCCAAAGCGCGATTATAATAAGCCAAGGCAAAATTTGCATTTAAGCTCAAAGCCTGATCAAAAGATTTAACCGCTTTGGCATAGTTTCCCTGACGATACCAGACTAAACCCAGCTCGTTGTGTACAGACGGATCTTTAGGATGACGGCGTTCAAATTGATAAAAGTCTTCAAGGGCTAATTCAATCTTGCCGGCATCCAGATACACCCCGCCCCGATCAAGATAAATAAAGTCCCATTTGGGCTCCAGCATCAGCACGCGAGTATAGTCATCAGCAGCCAGATCCAGCTCACCTAATTTTGCACGCACTTCAGCGCGACGCCGAAAGGCAGAAGAATAATCTGATTTACGCATTGCAGCCTGATCAAACATGGCAAAGGCGTCTTTCCAGCGTCCAGCCTGCTGGAGCAACAAGCCAAGATTGTGGTAAGCAAAAGGGTAAGTCGGGTCAATGGCAACCGCTTTTTCAAAATCCTGACGTGCCCGCTCAACTTGTTTGGTCTCAAGATGAGCAATTCCGCGATCGTTCCAGACATAAGCCCGTTCAGCCAGCTGAGGGTTACGCAGCGCAGCGCTTAAATCAGGAATCGCTTCTGCCCAGCGCTCTAAGCGCAAATAAGTCTGCCCCCGGTCATAGCGAGCAAAGGCATTGTCAGGGTTGAGGCGCAGCACTTTATCAAAGTCTGAAAGGGCTTTAATCAGCTGATCCTGAGCCGCATATAGCAACCCGCGTCCATAATAGGCAATGCCCTGAGCGTAATCAGGTTGCGCTTCGATCAGGCGATTATAACGCTTCAAAGCAGCATCAAACTGCTTGTCAGCAAACAGCGCATTGGCTTCTTGCAGCAGCTGATCATAAGTCATGGTCTTGCTTTGATTTGGGGATGGACTAGTCTGGCTCGTTTGACCAGACGACTCAGGCTGAGAAGAGTCCGAACTTGTCGCAGTGGGCTCAGCTTGAGGAACCGTCAAGGGTTCAGTTTGAGCAGTAGCAGGAAGCATCAGGCTTAGGCCAATCAACAGGCCAACAAGCGTCCTCGGCATTAATCAAGTCTCCTCTTTGCATGACAGAGCGTGCGCAGCACTGAGTCAGTCTTAAACTGCTCAGAATGGTCAGGGCTGAGGCCATTATAGCAGGGCTCAGTCAGGCAAATCCCAAAACGCTTTAATCCAATTTACCGGCTTCATACAGACTCACCAGTTCTCTAAAGCGCGGCTGAAACAGAACTTCAACATTTAGTAACACCAGTCCGGTCGGAAAGCCTGGCCAAAAGCCACGTCCCAACAAACGTAAACCCGCTCCAGCATCAGGCGGCATCGCTTCCAAGGCATGCTGGGGGATCGCTTCAACTTCACCTGGGTCACCGATCAAGAGACAACAATTTTGCCCTCTCCAGCTGACCAAAGCTAAAAATCCCGAGCGGCGGCGATTTGGCGCACCTAAAAACACGCCGATATCCAGCACAGACAGAATTTCACCCCGGACATTCACTAAACCCGCCAAATAAGCTGGCGCACCTGTGACGCTTAAGATATCCGGGCTGGTCTGAATTTCAATCACATCGCCAACGGGTAAGCCTAGCCACTGGCCCCCAATTTCAAAACTACAGACCAGCTGACGCACATCTTTTTCGTCATGATGCATCGGATCAAAACCATTTTCAGAATAAACTTTTTCAGATGTGCTCATACTTT
>CAJYHH010000550.1 GCA_913773825.1 Candidatus Sericytochromatia bacterium
GTCCTGGCGGCCAGTTCCTGAGCAATATCGAATCTGATTTTAAAGAAGTCTTTGACGTTGCAGTCTTAAGCACCGGTGATGTGGTCATCAGCGACCCCGGCAGCGGCCGTCTGGTGATGTTCGACTCCAGCATGAACGTTCGCGTTCCGAATCTGCTCCGCGCTCCTGCCACCGGCGTTCGCGGTGTTGCCAGCAACAACAACGACGACATCTTTGTTCTGGATTCTGCAGCTGCTCCTGGTCAGGTTGTCAGCAAGTATGACCGCTACGGCAACCGCATGCCTCTGAACTTCGGCCGC
Organism: Candidatus Sericytochromatia bacterium; assembly: GCA_913773825.1. Lineage (GTDB taxonomy): Bacteria > Cyanobacteriota > Sericytochromatia > UBA7694 > UBA7694 > CAJYHH01. Next base: position 300 of record CAJYHH010000550.1, read on the forward strand.
ATCGGTGGCGTTCAGCCCGGCTCCTTCAGCAACCCAACCGACCTGGCTGTAGACAATCGCAACGGTGACATCTACGTTGTCGACAGCGGCAACAACCGCATCCAGCGCTTTGACAGCGAAGGCAACTACCTGAGCGAGTTCGGCAGCTTCGGCACCGAGAACGGCCAGTTCAACGCTCCCTGGGGTGTGGCCATCGACAGCGAAGGCTTTGTGTTCGTCACGGACTCCAAAAATGCCCGCGTCCAGAAGTTTGCCCCCGGCCGCGTGATGGAGCAGCAAGCTCTGAGCACCGACACTTACTAAGCCCTCGCCTTAAACACAAGTTTTTCATTCTCTCCTTTATCTCTCTCTACCATCGGCCGTCAGCAATGACGGCCTTTTAGTTTGAAAAAGATATGGGTGGTGAGTTTTGAGGGGCGGGTTTTGTGTTTGAACTCAAAACCCTATCAACCTTGATTCTTCGTCTTTTACCCACAACTCATAACCCATAACTCATAACAGCGCAGCTCTGCTGCGCTAAAATACCCCTAAAAACGATCTGCAGGTTAAGTTTATGCGTAGAGAAATGATCAGTTTAAACGGTCTTGAGACCCCCGTTACCATTACCGGTTCGGGTACACACACCATTGTGCTCTTACACGGTGGTCCTGGGGCTTTTGACTATTTAGAGAGCTTAAGTCAACTGCTACCTGAGACCTGGCAGGCCGTGCGTTATGATCAGCGTGGCGGTGGCCAGGTGATTGAACCGGGGCCTTATAGCGTGGCTCAGCTGGTTGAAGATCTTGAGGCTTTACGCGAACAGCTTCAGCTGCAAAGCTGGGTGGTCGCCGGGCATTCCTGGGGAGCCTTTTTAGCGCTGGCTTATGCGGTACGCTACCCTGAGCCCTGCCAGGCTCTGATTCAGATTGGAGGAACCGGTCTCGACCCAGACTGGCAAAAGGCTTACCACACCAATCGGCGTAAAATTTTAAGCCCGGTCGAAACCCTTGAAATCCTGCATCTGCGCCAGGAGCGCGGCGAAGCCTGCGCAGGCAAAAACCTAAAAGTTGAGCGCCGCTTACTTGAACTTAATCTCAAAGCGGATTTTGCTGACCCTGCTAATCTTGGCGATTTGCCTGACCTGCTGATGAGCTATCTTTATGCCCAGGATGTGTGTGACCAGTTAATCAACGAATGGCAGATGCATCTGCTTGATACGGGCTTCCGTAGACAAGTAGCGGCTTTAAAAATGCCCGTGCTCTGTTTACACGGCAGTGCAGATCCGAGGCCCGCAACCGGCTCACGCACCTTAGGTGAGTTTATGAAGCAGGGCCAGTATCAAGAAATTGAAGCCGCTGGTCATTACCCCTGGCTTGAGCAGCCTGAAACCGTCAAAACCTTGCTCAGCGAGTTTTTAAACAATCTGACGGCTGGAAACGTATAAAGATGAGCATTGCGGTTCTGCGCCCTTTTGATCAGCTCTTGCTGCTGGTGGGGACTAATCCATTGCCGCCCTATGTGGTAGCCTGCCATTTTATTAATAGCGACAATCCACCTCAGCAGGTCTGGCTGCTTTATTCCGAAGCAGGCCCCCAGCAGACCAGCACCCTGCGTCAGGCCGAACTGCTCCAGCACGTTTTGCAGCAGCGTTTTAATCGTCCGGTCAATCTTCACCCGATTCGTGAAATTGGCTCAGCGCCAGCCATCCAGCAGGACATTGAGCAGCTTGTGCAGACTTTAGAAGAGATTCAGGGCCCCTCATCAGGGAGCGCCAGCGTCCATTTTAATTATTCTGGCGGCACCAAGGCGATGGCGCTGCATACTTACCGAATGCTGGAACAAAGTATCAGTCAGCGGGTCAGCTTTTCTTATTTTGATGGCCGCCGTTTTCGGATTGTCTGCGACCATACAGGCTTACCCGTCCACAGCTCTGATTTACGCCAGCAGATTCAGTTAAGTTTTAAAGAGCTGATTACCCTGCATGACTTTGAAACCTATGCCCCTTATCAAAATAGTCTGGACCCAGCCTTTTTAGAACCGCTTAAAGTTTTTGATCAGCTGCTGCAGACTCAACAGCTATCGGCTTATTGGGGCACCGAAGCAGACATGATGGGCTGGGGGCATCTGCGTGATCCCTTAATGAAAGCCACCTCTGGGATTAACTTAATTGAGCGAGCCAAATACCAGCGCTTATTTGGGCGGCAATTAGCCAAAGTCTGGCCAGACTTTATTGCCAGACGTCAGGATTTAATCCCTTCCCAAGCTTTTGAGCAGGTGCTAGCCGCTTTTACTGGCGACTATGCGGGGTTATTAGCGGGCGAACTGCCGACTGAAACCGAAGATCTGGTGCGTTTTTATCAAGTGCTGCGTTTTCTCGATGGGCTCTGGCTCGAAATGCATACGTTTAGAGCCCTGTCAGAAGTGTTTCAGCAGCAGCAATTATCTGCAGAACTATGTATGAACCTTGAACTGCGCCAACCGGGCTGGCAGACTTATTTTGAAGTGGATTTAGCCGCTTTAATTGGCTACCAGCTGCTAGGTGTCTCCTGTACCAGCTATAACTCCAAAGCAGCCTGTAAAAACAAAGGCTTTGAGATTATTCACCGTGTCCGTCAGCTGGGCGGTGACGAAATTCGTGAAGGCCTAAAAATGATGCTGGTGACCTGTGTTCAGCCCATGGATCGCGACAGACTCCAGCAGGAGCTGGCGATTACAACCGGCACAGGCAATGCCAATATTCTGGTTTGTGGCCTGGAAGATCTACCGCTGACGGTTTTTAAGCAGCGGATTGCAGATTTTCTCAATTATGGGCGTGTTGATAAAGCTGAATGTCTAAAGGATTGATACAAATCAGTTTTAAGCTTGGGACAGGGCAAGGCATCGATTAGCTAAACGTTGCATCCTAAAAGCAGAAGATGCTTTTCAGGAGCCGATTATGCCATCAGCCTTTAACTATCATGTCCCGCGTGAGTTGCTGCAAAAATACGCTAAACCGGGCCCCCGTTATACTAGTTATCCCACCGCCCCCGTCTGGTCAGATGATTTTAGTCCTGAGCAGACAAAAATTCTGTATCAGCAAAATAATGCCCAGGCTGACGCCAGCCAGCGACCCTTAGCGCTGTATGTCCATTTGCCTTTTTGCACCAGCCTCTGCTGGTATTGCGGCTGTAATGTCAAAATCTCACGCCAGCACAAAGTCACAGAACCTTATCTAAAAGCATTGGCTACTGAGCTGGAGCTCGTCTCTCCGTTTATCGACCCAGGCCGAAAAGTCACTCAAATGCACTGGGGCGGCGGCACGCCGACTTATCTGAGTCCTGATCAAATTGAAGCACTGACCAGTCTGATTAAATCCCAGATTCAGTTTAGCCCCACAGCAGAGCTATCAATTGAAGTGGATCCACGAGTGACGACAGCAGAGCATTTAGAAGCTTTACGCCGCAGTGGCTTTAACCGCATCAGCATGGGTGTTCAGGACTTTAATCCAGACGTGCAGCAGGCAATTCATCGCATTCAGCCTTTTGAAAAAACCGCTGAACTGATTCAACTGAGCCGCAAACTGGGCTTTAAAAGTATCAACATTGACCTGATGTATGGATTACCCCATCAGACAGTCAGCAGTTTTGCTGACACCCTCGCTCAGGTTCACAGCTTAAACCCTGACCGTCTGGCGCTGTTTCACTATGCCCATGTGCCCTGGCTTAAACCCGCGCAAAAGCTGATTGATCAAAAGGCAGTCCCTGACTCTGAGACTAAATTAGCGATTTTTGAACTGGCGATTTCAGATTTTGTCAATCAAGGTTATCGCTATATCGGCATGGATCATTTTGCCCGTCCTGATGATGAACTTAGCCTGGCTCAAGACCAGCACAGTTTAAGACGTAATTTTATGGGCTATACCACCCAGGCCGGCACAGATCTCTACGGCTTTGGCATGTCTTCGATTTCTGAAATTGACGGTCACTTTATTCAAAACGCCCGCGAAGTGCCAGACTATGAAGACCGACTCAGCCAGGGAAAACTGCCAACTCTACGCGGTATGTGGCTTCGCTCAGAAGATCATTTACGTAAAGCAATTATTGAAGAGCTGATTTGTAATGGCTATCTGGACTTTAAAGCCCTGTCTGATCGGTTTAAAGTTGACTTTAGCAGCCATTTCAGCGATGAGTTAGCCGAGTCCGCTCTGCTAGCCGAAGACGAGCTGCTCATGATCAATAGCCATAGTCTGCAAGTCTTACCCCGCGGTCAGATTTTGATTCGCAATATCTGCATGATTTGGGACGCCTATTTACGCACTCAACAAGCAGCTCAGGGCCTGTTTTCTCGAACAGCGTGAGTAAAGACAGTGGGTTCCAAAACCAAACAACTCCAGACGGTCACGCTGCAATCTAAAACATCGCCTGTACCAGTTTAAGTCAGGCCTTTTACTGCTTAGCGGTCTTTGCTGCTAAAAAACAGTTTACTTTTACAAAGCCTTAAGTCGCGGACATGAATCACACAAGCGCTCAGAGATCAGGCCAGACAGATCCAAGGCGGATTTAGAGCCTTTAGCTGAATGTGATACGCTAATGAAGCATGGAATCCCGTTCAGACAGCCTTTCTTATCGGATCTTTAATCGCCTGGCTCAGAGCGTGCTTAAGCACCCACGCATCTGGGTTCTGGTCTGGCTCGTCTTATTTGCGCTGGCCATCCCAGGCAGTCTTAATATTCGCAGTGTTTTACAAGGCGCCAACGGCACTCTGCCAAACTCTGAGGCGATGCGCGCCCAAAAACTGGTCAAAGAGCGTTTTCGCTTTGCTTATGCCCAGAACTATCAGATTGTGATTGTCAGCGATAAATTTACGGTTCAAGACGCTCCCATGCGTCAGACCATCAAAACCCTGCGTGACGCCATTCTCAAAGAGTCAGATACGCTGGGTGTGCAAACGGTTTACGACAGTCCTGAACCTCAGCTGATGCAAAGCAAAGACGGCCACAAAACGTTTTTATTGGTAGGTCAGGAATTAAGAAGTCTGGATGAGCTGCAAAAGCGCACAGCAACTGTACGTGACAGACTCAAACCCTTAATGGCAGATCTCAAACAGCAACAACCTGACTTAAACATCTATCTGACCGGCATGAACGCCGTCATCAACGATATTGATGGCGTAGCTTCGACCAGCACCAGCGAAGCAGAAAAACGCGTGCTGCTGATTACTTTAGCGCTATTGCTCCTGGCCTTTGGCTCGTTTACAGGCGCCCTATTGCCAGGCTTGATTGCAGTACTGGCCACAATCATTGGCTTAGGCCTTATTTATTTGATTGCCCAGTTGCTCCCGGTGTCAGTTTATGCCCAGACGATTTCAACCATGATCGGCCTGGCCGTTGGGATTGACTATGCGTTGCTAATGGTCTGGCGTCTGCGCGAAGAACAATCTAAACATCATGACCTACGCGAAGCTCTACGTCTGACCATCATTCGCGCGGGCAAATCGGTCTTTTTTGCTGGACTGACTTTTATGATTGGCTTAGCAGGTTTATTGTTTACGGGCCTGACCGCACTCTTTTCAATTGGCTTAGGTGGTGTAACCGTTGTCGCGCTAAGCATGATGTTATCGCTGACGATGCTGCCCGCTTTATTACTTTTAATTGGCCCCTGGCTGGAGTTTCCACGCTTTTTGTCTGAGCGTTTGACCCGTGTGCGGCCTTCTAAACTCTGGGAGCCCTTATCGCTAAAAATTATGCGCCGACCGATCCCGGTTGCGATTGCCGCACTCACTCTGGTGACGCTGCTGAGCGCACCGGCTACTCAACTGCGCATCGGTCAGTTTGATCTCTCCCATTTGCCCCCTCATTTAGAGTCAGTCAAAGGCTTTGAGCAGCTTGGCCAGATGTCGACATCAGGGATTATGGTACCGATTTTTCTAGTGGTGGGCACAACAGATGGCAGTGATATTCTCACTCCTGAACGCCTACAGGTCTTAAGACAAGTCCAGCGCGAAATGGCGGTTCACCCGCTGATTGAAAGGGTTCACGGCGTTGCAGGCCTGGGCGAAGAGCGTGACAGTATAGCTCTCTATAACCAGCTCCCTTTTTTGCGGCTGGCTTTTCCTCAGCTTTTTGAACAGTTTGTCAGTCGGGATCAGCAGTTGACCATGGTTCAATTGATTCCCAAACGGCTTCAGGATAACGATGCCCAAGTTGAATACGTTGCAGAGCTGCGTAAAACCCTGCCGGAACGCCTGGCCAAAGCAGGAATGAATCTGCAGATTGGTGGCCCAGCGGCTTTTACGCTGGAATACAATATCGCATCGTTTGAACCCATGCCCGCAATTATGCTGGGGATTATTATCTGCACCTGGCTGTTTTTATTCTGGGCTTTGCGCTCTTACTTAATTGCGCTAAAAGCGATTCTGCTCAATCTCTGCTCGGTCACAATCAGCTATGGCGTGGTTGTGTTGGTGTTTCAGTACGGTATTTTGCCTTTTGTGCCCACCAGCTCGATTATTGCCTATGTGCCGCTGCTGCTGTTTTGCATTATTTTTGGCATGTCGATTGATTATGAAGTCTTTTTGATGTCGCGCATCAAAGAAGAATATGACGCCGGTTATGACAACGAGCAAGCCACTGCTCGCGGGATTCGCGCCACGGGTGACGTGATTACCTATGCCGCCCTGATTATGTGTATTGTCTTTGGCGCTTTTACAGGGGTTGAAATCAGCATTATTAAACAGCTGGGCTTTGGTTTAGCAACCGCGATTCTGGTAGATGCCACTTTAATCCGCATGATTCTGGTGCCAGCCTTTATGAAAATCGGCGGCAAATGGAACTGGTACCCTGGTAACAAACAGATAAAAAATCGCAGCATCTGAGCAAATCTCAATCATAGAGTGCCAATGTTATCCTGAGAAAGATCTGACGATCTTAAACTTGAACATCAAAGGCAGTCTTTTATGATAAAAACGATTATGACTTTTTCTCTGCTAAGCCTGAGTCTGTTAAGCGCCTGCGGCCAGGGCGATACTCAGCCCAAGCCCTCTACCA
>CAJYHH010000551.1 GCA_913773825.1 Candidatus Sericytochromatia bacterium
AGTCGCTTTAAACAATTGGGCGAAGATCAAAAAGCCATTAACTTGACTGGCAATCATAAACCCAGCACGGTTAAAGTCGGGACCCGTCCTGGCGACGGTGCCGGTGCCTTTTAGCTTTCATTAGCTCTCATGAGCCGTCATTAGTTTTAGAGCTTTTGATAGAGATTAACAAACACATCGAGGCCAATAGAAGCAGGTAAACTCTGCTCTAAAGCCTCGATGCTGGTTGTTTGCAGCTTCCAGGCATAAGGTGTCATCAGGATCAAATCGCCGAGAATATCCGTCTCATTCAACCCAAACTCAGCCTGTACCCGATTGGCCTGGATCAGCTCAAAGCCTGAGACAACCGTTTCTTGAGCTGTATGTAAATGAGGCTTGTCATAGAGCATTTTTTTAATCGCAAATAAATGTTCAGGGCCAGGGCTAAGTCGTAATAAATAGCCTTTTGGCTTTAAAACCCGACTGGCTTCTGCGGCTTCAAGTGGGGCAAACACGTTTACTAAACCCAAAAAGCTCTGATCAAAAAACGGTAAGTCATAGCTGCTTGCAACGGCAAACCGGCAGTCTCGATAACTTTTTGCCGCCATCCGAATCGCTGAACGTGAGATATCTATGCCGTCAAATGAATGTGAGGCTGACTGTAAACCCTGGGTATACCAGCCTTCACCACAGCCAATATCGAGCCAGCAACCCTCTAACCCCTGAAGAGTCGCCGCCATTTGGCTTAAAAGCGGCTGGTAATACCCCAGATTTAAAAAGCGGCGTCGAGCAGACATCATCCCGGCGTTATCACCTGGATCGCGTGAGTGTTTTTTATTAACTGGCAGCAAATTCACATAGCCTTCACGGGCCTGATCAAAGCGATGGCTTTTTTCACAGCTCCAGCTTTTATGTTCAGCCTTTAAAAGTCCACGACAAATCGGGCAGCGATAATCAACGGTCATCTCGGTTTAAGTCTCATGGTGTTACAGAATCTTTAGCAGAATAACACGCGCCCCAAGCCAAGCGGCTTTTAATCTTGATTGAAAAAATTCGGGTATGCTTAAAGCAATCTTGAAGAGTTGAAACCCTTGAACAGTTTATGCAGCCGCATAGTCTCAGCCCTTGCGCCCCACAGTCACTTAAACGGTTAGTACCGAAAGGGAACAATGATGATTCGCAGCCTTTGTCTCAGCACCTTGATCAGCCTGAGCCTGACACTCACAGCCCAGGCAGCCCCTCTCAATCCCATTACCGCCTCTGATCGTCAGACTTTACAGCAAAAAGCACATCAAGACCCTTATGCCCAGGCGGTTTTAGCCCTGGCTTTTTATGAAAACCTGTTAAAACCAGACAGCCCCAAACAATTACAGGTTTTGCAACAAGCCGTCAACAAAAGTACTCATCCACTTGGTTTATTTACTCAATGCGTGGCGCATTTTAAGGGCTATAACGTCCCACTTGATCGCCAGCAGGCTGACCGCCTGTGCAGCCGGGCCTTGCCAGGTTTAAAAGAATTAGCCAAAACCGATCTTAACGCCATGTATAGCCTGGGCTATCTGGCATATTACGGCTTAGGTATGCCCGAAAATGATCAACAGGCCTTAAGCTGGTTTAATCAGGCAGCTGATAAAGGTCATGTCATGGCGATGTGTTATCTCGGCTATATGTTTGATGAAGCCATGGGTGTCGCAGAAGACGACGAAAAAGCGGTTGACTGGTACCAGCGCTCCGCTCAGGGGGGGTATCTGATTGCCCAGTATAATCTGGGCCTGATGTATCGGGATGGCACAGGAATTCAACAAGATCAGGCTAAGGCGATGCACTGGTTCCGTCAAGCCGCAGATTTAGGTGACCAGGATGCTCAATATGAACTCGCAATGGGTTATCGCGATGGTCGTGGCCTTGAACGAGACTGGTCAGAGGCGATTAAATGGCTGACTCAGTCTGCTCAGCAGGGTGTATCTGAAGCCCAGTTTAGTCTGGGAATGATGTACCGGGACGGCTTAGGCGTCAAAGTAGATCATGGCCAGGCGCTAAAATGGTTACAAAAGGCTGCAGACCAGGATCATTCAAGTGCCCAAAGCATGTT
>CAJYHH010000552.1 GCA_913773825.1 Candidatus Sericytochromatia bacterium
TCTTTCCCTACACGACGCTCTTCCGATCTATTTTTATGGCACCGGCCGTTTGCAGCTTCCATCTTTGCGTTTTGACATTGGCAGTTCTTTGCAAATTGATCGCGTTACCCGTGACGCTCTCTCACTCAGTACTTCCCTGACAACCTTACTCAGAGGTGTTCAGAGCAACGGTGAGAGCACAGGCACGCTCTCTGATGATGTGCAGATTCAGCTTCAGGCTTTTTTAGGCCAGTTTGAACAACGCGTACGCGCTGATTATGAGCTGGACATTAACTTCCTGGGTTTTGCCGGCACACCGCTGGCTACGGTTCAGATCGCAGATCGCCCGCTGGCTTTAGGCTTACACGCTGGGGCCGAAACCCGTGGCTATCTCAATGCCCAGTTTTCAAAAGAGTTTAATCAAAGTCTGGTCACCCTCTCAACTCAGTTACCCGATGTCTTTGCATCAGGCTCACGGGTTAACCAGATCAGCAGCCAGGCGGGCACCGTCATTCAGCAGATTAATTCGCTGACAGGTGATATTGCCACGCTGACCAATCGCGCCAATCAGTTTATTCAAAACCCTTCGACAAACAATCGTAATGCACTCAGCACGGCGATTGGTCAGGTAGATGACAAAGTCGACCATCTGATTCCAACAGCCCGTGAATTAACTGGCCTGGTTAGCACCACCAGTAACGGCGCGCGTAATCTGATTAGCGCCTTACAAAACGCCTCTGGCGGCGGCATTCAGTTAAGTGCGGCCAATGACTTACATCTGACTCTGGGTGTGGGCGCCTCTTACCCGATTATGGATACACCAGATATTAAACTGAATTTTGGCGCTCAGGCCAAAGTGTTTATTTTGCCGCTTAATGTGCCCGTGCGCAGCTTGCGGGTTGATAGCGATGCGGGCTTTTTAGGTGCACTTAAGCTGACAGAAGTAGGCGGATTAGATGATGTCAGTAATCTCCAAGCCAGCCTAAACACCTTTGATTCAGCCGTCAGCAGCGTCAATACAGCAATTGACAATGCCGAAAAAATCTCAGCTTCAGCTGACAGAGTCCAGACCGCACTTGATCAAAATAATCTCAGTGACCTAGCCACAAGCGGGGCTGAAATTGTTTCACAGAGTACAGCCTTTACCAATAGCATTCAGCAGGCCCAGACCCATGTTCAACAGGCCGCTGTCGAAATTAATAATATTCAGCGCACGCTGGTTAACCAGCTTTCAGGCATCAATGCCAAAGGCACACTCACCACCCCTGACGGTGCGGGTTTTGGCATGGACTTTGGTGTAGACGCCGTGCTTTGGCGTCAGCTACGCCTGGGGCTGACGCTGCAAAATCCCATTGTGATCTGGCAAGGCACAGAACGCCCCTTTGAAGGCCGTTTAATCAGCGGCCAGGGCAGTCAGATTGCGTTTAGTCCTTCGCTGACGATTGATGATACCCAGGCTAAAAAAGTTGCTTATAACGCAACCGTCCCGCTCACAGTCCTAATGAACGCTCAATATCGCTTTGACGATGTGCTGCCAAGCTTTCAAGGTCTTTATGCTCATGGCTTGTTTGAATACGTCAATAATGGCCGCACCCCGGCTCTGACACTGGGCGTGCAAAAACAATGGGATCCCCTGGGCTATGTCGGTCTGGGTGGCCGAGTAGGCGGGATTAGCTCGTTAGTGTATCTCGAAACCGGCCTGCGTCCGATTCAGGGCTTTGGTCTGGACTTTCAACTTGGGATTTCACCACTGGGCAATGGCTTGCCGGTTCAGGGCTTGGGCTGGCTGGGCCTGGGTCAACTAAGCCTCTACTGGCAGTTTTAATGGAAAGACTTTCGTTTAGCGCCTTAGCTGATTTTTGGGCTTGTCCGCGCCTATATCACTATCGCCATGAACTTGAGTTGCCGGTTCCCGCCCGGGATCGGTCAGCCCGGCGTGAAGGCACACAGTTGCATGAACAGCTCCATCTTCATGCTCTTGGCCATACACCACCGCTCGCCCACAGCACTGAGCCTGAACAGGCTGCACGTTGGCAGGCTTACCTGCAGGCGATTGCACCTTATCAGGGTTGGGAAAGCCACAGTGAATGGGCCTGCCTGGTTCCACTTAAGCTATCAGGCCTGAATACACAAGCTTCAGAACCAGCTCCAGAACCAGCTAAAACACTTTGGCTCTATGGTCGCATCGACAGGCTGTATGTTAAAGCTGACAGGCTGGTCCTGTTAGATTTTAAAACCGGTAAAGGTACACCGCTTAAGCTGCTGGAACTGCAATTAGACTTTTATGCCTGGTTGCTCTGGCAGGCCCAAAGCCAGCTGGCCCCTCATCAACAAACGCCGTCAGCACAGCCTTTTACACAGATACAAGCTCAGGCCATCTGCTTGACAGAAGAGCTCTCAGGGCCCATTTGTGAACGGACACTAACAGCTGAAAAGCTGCCAGAGCTGAGTTCTCGCTTTGAGAGTTTATTGACCAGCTTGCTCAGTCCAGGGCCTCATGACGTGCCTGAGCCCCGTTCCGTCAACGGGAAGCCCTGGTGTACCATGTGTGAGTACCAACGACTTTGTCCAGAAGGAAGCTACCATGCTGAATGATATGAAAGACCTGATCTCGCTCTGTAAACGCCGGGGCCTGATCTTCCAGGGCTCCGAAATTTACGGCGGCCTGGCCAATACCTGGGATTACGGCCCGATCGGCGTCGAACTCAAAAAAAATATTAAAGATCACTGGTGGAAGAGCTTTGTTCAGGACCGCGAAGATGTACTGGGCCTGGACTCTGCCATTTTGCTCAACCCCAAAGTCTGGGAAGCCTCCGGCCATGTTGGCAACTTCAATGACTACCTGATGGATTGCCGCAAATGTAAAGCGCGTATTAGAGCTGACAAGCTGATCGAAGAGTATATGGTTGAACAAGGTAAAGGCGAAGAAGCCCACCTTGTTGGCGCCTGGTCTAAACAGCAGCTTGAAGAATATATTGCCGCCCAGCAGATCAAATGCCCGGATTGCGGCGCTCATGATTTTACTGAACTGCGCAAATTTAACCTGATGTTTGAAACCCACCAGGGTGTTGTCGCAGATTCAACCACCAATATCTATCTGCGTCCTGAAACCGCTCAGGGGATTTTTATTAACTTCAAAAACATCATGGACACCCTGCGTCCACGCCTGCCCTTTGGTGTGGGCCAGATTGGTAAATCTTTCCGTAACGAAATTACGCCCGGCAACTTTATTTTCCGTACGCGTGAATTTGAACAGATGGAAATGGAATATTTCTGCCATCCTGATGAGTCCCTGAAACATTACGACGATTGGCGCGAGTTCTGTATGAACTGGCTAACCGGCATTGGCCTGAAGTCTGAAAACCTGCGCATGCGTGAACACGCTCAGGACGAGCTGTCTCACTACTCTAAAGCAACAAGTGACGTGGAGTATAAATTCCCGTTTGGCTGGGGTGAACTTTGGGGTGTCGCTCATCGCGGCAACTTCGACCTGACCCAGCATCAGGAGCATTCAGGTGTGCCACAGGTTTATCTGGATCAGACTAATAATGAAAAATTCATTCCCCACGTTGTCGAACCGGCTCTGGGTGTCGATCGCCTGCTCTTGGCTGTGCTATGTGACGCCTATGATGTTGAAGACGTCAACGGTGATGAGCGCGTGGTGCTGCGTCTGCATCCCCGGATCGCCCCGATTAAAGTGGCTGTTCTGCCGCTGTCAAAAAAGCTCAACGAAAAAGCTCATGAAGTCTATAAACAGATTCAGAAGCATTTTGTCTGCGACTTTGACACCACTCAGAGCATCGGCAAACGCTATCGCCGCCAGGACGAAATCGGCACGCCGCTCTGCGTCACCATTGACTTCGACACCCTCGAAGACAATGCGGTTACAATTCGCGAACGCGACAGCATGAACCAGGAGCGCGTCTCGCTGGATGAACTGGCTGGCAAGCTGTTTAGCAAGCTGG
>CAJYHH010000553.1 GCA_913773825.1 Candidatus Sericytochromatia bacterium
AGCCTGAAAACCGAACTGGCAAGTTGCCTGCAAAATCCGCGCAGCCTCCTGCTGTACGATCTGAGCTGATGAAGGACTTGCGTCAGATGATCGACAGCAGCCGGATGCAGGTGGCGCAGGCCGTCAACGCCAGCTTGACCCTGCTGTACTGGCAGATCGGCCAGCGCGTGCAGGTCGAAATTCTTCAGGGCGAGCGGGCCGAATACGGTCAGGCCCTGATCAAAAATGTGGCTCAGGAACTCAGCGCTGTCTACGGGCGCAGCTTTCAGGAGAAAAGCCTGCGGCGGATGGTTCAATTTGCAGAGGTCTTCCCAGAGCGTGAGATTGTCGTGACGCTGTCGCGACAATTGAGCTGGAGCCATTTTGTCGACCTGATTCCCGTTCAGGACAGCCTGAAGCGCCAGTTCTATGCCGAGATGTGTCGGTTGGAAGGTTGGTCGGTCCGCACTCTGCGCGCCAAAATCGATGGCCAGCTTTATGAACGCACTGCCTTGTCGAAAAAGCCGGAAGAGCTGATTGCCCAAGAGCTCAATGCCCTGAAAAGCACGGGGAAGATGACGCCAGATCTTGTCTTTCGTGATCCCTATTTCCTCGATTTTCTGGGTCTAGGAGATGCTTATCAGGAAAAGGATTTGGAAGCTGCACTGATTCGCGAAATGGAGCGCTTCCTGCTGGAACTGGGACACGGCTTCGCCTTTGTGGCTCGTCAAAAGCGCATGGTGATTGATACTGATGACTATTACCTGGATCTGCTATTTTACCATCGCGGTTTGCGTCGTTTGGTAGCGATCGAGCTGAAACTGGACAGTTTTAAACCAGCTTACAAAGGGCAAATGGAGCTGTATCTGCGCTGGTTGGAGCGCTATGAGCGCCAGCCCGGCGAGGAAGCGCCAATTGGCCTGATTCTGTGCGCTGGGAAGAAGCAGGAGACGGTCGAGTTGTTGCAAATGGAAGCAAGCGGAATACGCGTAGCGGAATATTTGACGGAATTGCCGCCACGTGAGTTGCTGGAGCAAAAACTGCATCAGGTGGTGCTGGCAGCTAGACAGCGCTGGGAAAATTCACAGGGGGAACAATCGGATGAGTGATCAGCAATGGACTTTGGATCGCATCGACGCGCATATTTCAGGCCGGATTCAGGAAAATCTGCACCTTGAATACAAGGCCTGCGCCGACCTCCAAGGCAACGTCAATCTGCCTGAGTTGACGAAGGATGTTTCAGCTTTCGCAAATGCTGACGGCGGCACGGTTATCTTTGGCGTCTCTGAGGGCCGTGGCGACGAAAAGCATCTGCCGGTCAAGCGTGATGATGGATTTGAGCGGGGTGGAAAAGTCAACGCCAACTGGCTTGAAAATATCCTGCTCGCCAATATTGCACCTAAAATTCAAGGCTTGAAACCCTACGAGGTTGAACTGGAAGACGGCCGTTTTCTGCTTGTGCTGGAAATCCCACAGAGTCAGTATGGTCCTCATATGGCCAAGGACCATAAGTACTATAAGCGGCGTGAAACTAAGTCCGATCCGATGGAACATTATGAAGTCGAAGATGTGCGTAACCGCAGTCGAGGACCGCTGCTAAAATTAAATTTGTTTTTCGATCATGAGGAATTTACACCTATAGGGATTAAGCGCAAGTTCTTTGAAACTGAAAGAAGCTTTCCAATTAAATTGTTTGCTGAAAACCTTGTGTCTCAGCCAGCTGAATACGGCGCGGTAAATTTCTATCTTGATTTTCAATTAAGAGAAAGAGATAAAATGCTGCAATCTAAGATGTTTTATTCTGATGAACTTGGATTGGCTCTTGATGGGCGCTATGGATTTTATCGCCACTATTTTCAAATCGGGCTCCCCCACAATGCTCCAATATGGAAAGAAAATCCCGTATTAGTTAAGGAGATCCCTTTCTCTTTTCCCAGAGAATTAAATGCCATAGAAACATTTTATTTTGGCTGGGACTTATCTTCACCCCACATGCCTAGGCAGAAAAAATTTTACCAAATGCAGACTATTATTGATCGACCTGGCACAACATCAATATATGACATTTCTGAAATATGAAAATCGAAACTAACCTAAAGAAAACCATATTCAGCTGGCTTCCTGAACATTGGATCG
>CAJYHH010000554.1 GCA_913773825.1 Candidatus Sericytochromatia bacterium
TCACGGCTCTGCTGATTGGCAAAGGCGTGAGTGGTCAGGCTGAGCGTCTGGGCCATCATGGCGCCAGCAAAGTGCTTGTAGCCGACAACGATCAGCTCGAACACTACACCACCGAAGCCTACACCGCCGTTGTGAAGCAGGCCGTTGACTCGATCCAGCCCGATCTGGTTCTGTTTGCCGCTTCTGCTAACGGTAAAGACCTCGCACCGCGCCTGTCCGCTCGTCTGGATGCCGGCCTGGTTTCTGACGCCCTGGAACTCACTCATGACGGCAGCCGCTTTGTGGCTAAACGTCCTCTGTTTGCCGGTAAAGCCGTTGCAACCGTTGCTCTGACCAGCAGCCCTGCTCTGGTGAGCATCCGCCCCAATATTGTTGCACCTAAAGCTGCTGACACTTCCCGTAGTGCTGAAGTCAACGCTCTGAGCGTCGAACTCGGCGAACTGCGCACCAAAGTGACAGGTGTTGAAGCTTCTGAATCCGGTAAGCTCGACGTCGCTGAAGCTGATGTGATTGTCAGCGGTGGCCGTGGTTTAAAAGGTCCAGAAAACTTCCACCTGATCGAAAAGCTGGCTGAAGCTCTCGGCGGCGCAACTGGCGCTTCTCGTGCTGTTGTTGACGCTGGCTGGCGTCCCCATGGTGAACAGGTTGGCCAGACGGGTAAAACCGTCAGCCCGACTCTGTATGTCGCCGCTGCGATCTCTGGTGCCATGCAGCATATGGCTGGTATGTCTTCTTCTAAAAACATCGTTGCCATCAACACTGATGCTGAAGCGCCGATCTTTAAAGTTGCGACTTATGGCATGGTGGCAGATGTCTTTGAAGTCCTGCCTGAGCTGACTGAAAAAATCAAGGCAATTAAAGCCAGCCACTAATCAAAGCTTTGGCTTTGATGGCTATGGGCTGTGGGCTCTGAGCTGTGTTTAACACAACTCTTGCCTGCAGCCCTTTTGTTTGCTTAGTTTGCTTGATAAAGCACTTCTTTTTAAGAGCTCACAGCCCAAAACCTGTGGCTGTCTTCTATTAAATGTATGTTAAATAAGACCTGGATTTAACAAGTTATCAAGAAGCTGGGTCTACAAACTGATTCGGGAAAGTATACTTTTGAGTGTACCCACAATAGTGAAGAGGTAGATTCTAAATGGCCTCAGGAATGTCCGTTGGTAACCTGCTGCTGAGTATTGGTGTCGGCTTTGATGCCCAGCTCAAAGCTGCCGACAACCTGTTTTTCTCCACCGCCATCGATATTCAAGATCCAAGCCGCCCAATGTACGGTGGATCGATAGGAAATGCGCGTGCTGGTCTGGCTCGCCGCATCAACGATACTGACGCCGATGGCTTCCTCAGCCTCAATAACGGTATCGATGGCGATCCGATTACCATTAAGC
>CAJYHH010000555.1 GCA_913773825.1 Candidatus Sericytochromatia bacterium
TGATGGTTGCACGGGTGCTGGAAGTAATCGGGTTTTTAATCCCGTGCATGCCGGGAATATTATCCACTTCAGCGACCCAGGTAGCGCGGCCCCGTCGCGTGGTGTCAGCATCACCTTGAAACAGGGCGGTATGATTGCAGTTGAGCACTGCGCGCAAATAGGCCATGGCCCCTGCGCCGCCTGCGCCAATCACTGCGACATCTAAAGGGTTTTGTTCGTTGGACAGTTGATCCGTCATCTTTTCTCCTGTTCCCGTATCGGCGGGATTCAAACTTTTGCTTTAGCATAACAGGCCTCTGAAGCACGCGAAAAGCCTCAATGCTACACGCTGCGTCATGTTTAGATAGATGCAAAAACTTGAATTTAACCTTTGCTTAAGCTATAATTGATTTCATCTAGTGGGCCGATATTGCATGGATGCTTTGATTGCCAACAAGCTTGTTAACAATCATAAAAGCAACAGCTTAATTGAATAGCTAAACTAACTGCATACGGAGACACTAATGAAGCGCCTCTCTCTGCTCGTGATCCTCGGCCTGCTGGCCGCCTGCCAATCCCCCAGTATTCAGCCCAATTCTTTGCGTGCCTCAACCCCTGCTAACTCGCTTCAGAGTCAGTCTGCTGCGCGTCCGACTGCTCAAGCAAACAGCCCCCAGCTCAGCTCTGCTTTTTTGCGTCAGCTGGAAGGTTTTGACGAAGAAGGTGATCCTTCAGTTGATACTCCAAACGCGCGTATGGATCAACAACTGGTCAGCCAGACAATTGGGACGGCTTATACTAAGGCCCATAGCTATTATTTTCAGACCCTGGATCAGGGCAAATCAAGCGTAGAGGCGATTCTGGCCCATGATGGCCATACTGAAGCGGCTCGTTTAGTTCGCCATTGGACGCCGGTTTTAGGTGAAAACGCCGTCTGGCCTGATAAACAGAGCACTTCTTACCAAGGGCCCTGGCCAGCGCTTGAACACGCTGAACTTAAAAACTCCGGCGGCTGGTTTATGTTTAAAGCGGCCAGCACCAAAGCGGATGAATATTACGGTAAAGCCGTAGCGGCCTGGCGTAAAGATTTGCCTGCAGATCACGCCAATCAGACCGAAGCCTGGGCTTGGCTGGCGCGCGCCAGTCACTTTTTGCAGGACGTGACGGTGCCGTTTCACACCATTTCGCTGATCCGGCCTGCTCAGCTGCTGTGTCACAATCGCTATGAAGTGACCTGCGATCAGCACTTTAACAGCTACTTGCCCTCGCGCAATCATAACCCCCAGGGTGTCTGGGCCAATGGGCCTTACCCGGCTAGTGGGCCCTGGGGCATTTACTTTAATCCCGGTACAACAGCCGGTGCGATGATTCGCCAGAACGCTGATTTTTCGCGCAAGTTTTATAAGTTTGTCAATGAGCGCGAAAACACCTCAACCCAGAACTGGGAGCGCACCCGTGCCGTCATGGTGCCGCTGGGCGCCAAAACCACGGCCGGAATGATTCAGTCCTTTTTAAGAGACGTCGGCGCCACGCGCTGATTAGCTGGCTGTGAGGTTTTTGCTTTCCTTCATTTACCTTGACTTGTAACTTCAGGGACTTGCCAGCATTCTGGTTATTTCCTGAAGTTATATTCAATTTGATAAAAATTTTACTCGTCAAAAAAGTCATAAGCATGCTAACTTTTGAATATATGCATCTGTCAATTTTGAAGAGGTAAACGTCATGAAATCCCGCCTATTAATTTTAAGTCTACTTTTAAGCACGGGACTAACTGCCTGTGCCACCCCTGGCGGTGGGATTACCCTGCCTGGACTGGCGCCGCGCTCAAGTCTGGATTTGCCGGTCAACAGCGTCGAAAAATGGGACGCTACGACTTCTAAAGGCGATAAAAGCGAAATTACAACAGTCAAAACCTCAGATCGTGAGTTTCGCTTTGACGGCAAATTTCCTTCCAGCTTTTTTGGCATTCCGGTTGAAGCTACAGTAGCGGGCACGATTACTTATCAGGCAGACGGCACGGCTGTCCTGCGCTATACACGCCCTTTGCCGTCAACGGTTCGCGCC
>CAJYHH010000556.1 GCA_913773825.1 Candidatus Sericytochromatia bacterium
AGAAATAGCACCCCGCCATTGAATATTACCGCTCAGCAGGAAGAAAATATCATGAAGCAGTTTGACTTAGTAATCAGGGCGGCTTCAACTCCCGGCATCGAAGATGATCAAAGCGCATCATTGGGCCTTAGCAGTCAGTTAGCTAGCATTCGGCGCCCCTAGTTAGTCCTAGTAAAAAGCCTCGGTTCAAACAATTTTGAACCGAGGCTTTTTACAGATTAATTTTTAAATTTTAGTTTTAAGCTTAAATATAGCCACCTGGACGCACCCAGTTATAGAAAAAATCCGGGATTTTATCATTGGCTTTTTGGTCGACCTGTTTCATCGCTGAGTGCAAAATATTTCTGCCAGCATCAACATTAGCACCAGGTGCTGTAGCAAATCCATAAACGCTGCCAATCAGATCACGAAGTGGTTTATAACCGTTACCCATGGAGCTATTTCCCCATGCTTCGGATAATTTATCTGCTGCAAAATTCACAATTCTCTGAGCATCTTCAGGAGAGCGAGAATAAATGGCTGTGAGTTTTTTAAATCCTTCTGCACCTGCACTCCAATTTTCTTCGACTCGTTCATTCTGATTCAGAATATCGGTTAAAGCTTGTTTGGCAGGCCCTTTTGCTGGATATGTTACTGCAACAGGAGCCTGTCCGCCCGCTGTGTAGACACTGACGTTTCGAGCTGTATCTTGTGTCAACTCATAAATTAAATCTTGCTCACTCGCATCAATGACTTTGTCTTTTAAGATAGACGCTTTTAGTTCTTTAACACCCGCTCCTGTAATCGAACCAGGATTAACTCGCTGAAGTCTTTGTAATGTTGAAGCAACATCATGATTTAAATTATTTACTCGACCGTCAATAGGCATCGTTTATGTGCTCCCGGCATGTAATTTCACTTATTTAAATATATACCCCTATTTAAGCAAAATAATCTGCTGATCGTTAATTTTATTTCTAGGAATCTCTTAACCCAATCATAAGCTTAAAAACGTTTCAAAACAGCCTCAGTTGGGTAAGCTAAAAGTAACCTACTCACCGTGAGCTCTGAGGATCGCCATGACTGACATTAATCCTGCATCCCGTATGACTATCTCCCGCGATATGGCCAGCAATCTGCTCAATAGCAGTCAGGCCCGCTATCTTGTCGACGACATTCTGGCTGATGGCAAAGTCAATACTGACAGTAAAGCCGGCACAAATGATGAAGCAGGCCTTGGCAAACTGCGTGAGTTACTTGAACGGGGTCGCAACAACGGCACGCTTAACACTGCTGAAAGTGCTCTACTAAGCGCCTTAGATGCCCGAGGCTGGACAGGCACTGACGCAGATGTGGTGCTGCGTAATCTGCAGCGGATTCAGAATCTGCAAAAACAAGTTGCCGACAACAACCTCGATCCCAATCAGGTCAGTTTTGATCTGGAGACCCAGAGCTATACCCAGCGCTTACTTGGGGGTCATGACACCGTCACCGTTGGCGTCGAAGCTGCAGCACCAACACCCGCAACAAAGCCAGAAACAGCGACAACACCGGCTTCTGAAAGTACAGGTGAAGTCTGCACTGTGGATGAGAGCCTCACGGCAGGTGCTCTGTCAGAGCTTTCATTTTTAGCAGATAGTGACGTCAACTCCAGCGAAGAAATGGCCCGCCAACGTTTAATCAGCCCCACTCGCACCGCTCAAAACGATGCCGTGCGGCAACTTCAGCATGAAGCGGGCAGTCTGACAGCTCGTCTTAAAGATTCAACTCAGGTTTCAAGCGACAAGCTTCAAGCTGATTTGCTGCATCTACATGAAGCGGTTGGCAGCGATAGCACCCATGTCAGCAAAGTGCTCAATAGCATTGGTCTCAGTCAGGCTGAGCTCACCAGCCGCAATATTATCGACCCCGAAAGCTCAGCAGGTGACAACGAAGGCCGCCTGCGTGACTTTTTAAATGGTCCTGATTTTAAAGCCTTTTTAGCTGATTCACAGACCGGCCCAGCAGCAATTGAAAACTATCGCGGTCTTTTGACTAAAACCCTGGATGCTTATGTCCAGCAGCCCAGTCAGGGCAATTTTTCTGAATTGCGCTCACTTGTATACGATCATTCATATGTGTTTGAATCACCCGAAGGCGTAGGCCAGGATGCTTTTAACGAGTATAAACAGCTCAAGCAGACGATTTTAGGTGTTTCACAGCAAACCAATTTACTTGAAAAAGTCTCAAACCCAGACAATCTCCCGGCCAGTATGTCTCAACTCAGCGGCAATCTGCAACGCGCAACGGATGATGCAGCAGAAGATATTCAAGCTGCAGCCACCCGCCTAAATGAGATGGTTCAACAGCTTGAGAGCCAGCCAGAACTTTTTCCAGCTGTGCAGACCGGTCCACTGCGTGAGCGCTTACAAGAACTCGTTACTGTTGATACTCAGGGCAAAGTCACAGGTCTTAAAGACAATCCTCCCACTCAAGCAAGCCTTACCAGCTTAAATGCAGTCTGGGCTGAAGTTGAAGAACTGGGACTTAAAGCTGGTTTGGGTGAAGATTTTGACACCAAAGGCGCACTGGGCCAAGCGCTACAACGGGCAGCCGCTCAGCCGGGTGCTGAAGCTGACCCTGCGATGCAGATTCTCAAACAGGCTCCTGGGCTGGCAGAACACGCTGATCTGCTCGCCCAGCTCAGCCAGCCTGAAAACCGGGCCTTGCTTTACGCAGTCCTGAATAATAACGGCGAAAACGTCTCTAAATATTTTGGCGAATACAACAGCCGTTTCTTTGATTTTTCATCCATGCTTAACGGTCTTCGTAGTAGCACAGCAGCAAGTGCCGCAGCGGGCGCTTTAACTGGCAGCGTGTTGGGCCCAATGGGTACTTTAATTGGTGGGGCAGCTGGAGCAGGCCTGAGCTATACCTTTAAACAGTGGAGCACAGATCAGTCCAGAGGGGGTGCTCAGACCAGTTTGGCATCCCGCCTCAATCTGGATAAGCTGGCTGACCTAAGTAATCTGGGCAATTTGGCTGAACGTCTTAGCACGGCTCGCGCCACAACCCCGATCAACCTGAGTAACCAGACGATTTTAGCGGGTGCCAATGCCAACACCGCAATTGCCACAGGCAAAAATATGCAGCTTGCAGGTGTCAACCAAACCCAAGTTGAAGGCCTGATGCGTATTCTTGAGCAGCATCCTGAAGCCCGCGCTCTGCTTCAGGCTCAGGGTGGCAATCTAAACTCACTGCTTGAACAATCCCCTGTTGCAGGCGAAGTACGCTCTTCTTTAGCTGCTAAAAAAGCATTTGATACAGCATTTTGGTCACAAGGTTCTCAACTTGAAGAAGCCCAGGCCAGTGTACAAAGTAGTCTGGCTGCTCGCAGCAATGCTCGAATCAGCTTGGATCAGGCCAGTTTGGCGATTCAAGGTGCCTTAGAAAATAAACAGCTCGATCCGGATGCCCGCGCCCTGCTTAACAGTCAGGCTCGCCAGATTGAAGAAGCAACAAAGGCTTTAGATAACGGCGGCGCGATGCCCACAACCGGTGCAGATCTCGACAAAACCCTGGCAGCCGTACGCCGTTCTCATCTTGAAGCCGGCGTCACAGCCACTGAAGCGGTTAGTCAGGAAGTCCAGCGTCATCTGAATACTTCCCGCAGTGAGCCTGTGCTGCAAGAGCTTGAGACAGCAGCAAGTGATGGTCGTCTGCAAAAACTGCTGGATAGTCTGCCAGCTGAACAAGCCACTTCATTACGTGAACTGATGAGTTCAGGCGGAAATAAAACAACACTTAACGCCCAGGAATTTAACGCCAATATTCGTGAGATTCTCAACTCACCCAATATTTCGCCACAATACGCTCGTCATTTAACCGGTCATTTACAAGCGATCAGTGGTTTATTAGCAAAAGCCAATGAACCTGGTATGACGCCAGAAAAACTCGCTGAGTTTGGTGAAAAAGTCCTGGATCGCAAAAGTCCGGTCCCCAGCAGCAGCTTTGACGTGCTTGATGACATGAATATGATGCAGACCTATATCCGCGATATGAAAAGCAGTCTGGGTGAAAACGGCTACCAGCAAGCGGCTCAGCGCTTTGCATCTGAAACTCGCGAGATCTTTGGTGAGTTAATGCGCCCAGGTCAAAAGCTGGATCGCAAAGAGCTGCGTAGCCGCATGGACACCGCACTCAATAACATTAAAGATGAAGCCTTTAATAATAGTCTGATCGCGGGTCTTAGGGGTGCGAACTCAGCTTCTCCTGTAGCCCATGCAGAAGAAGGCCCCAGCCAGGAAGACCGCCTGAGTCAGGCCATGACGGCGAATCCAGCTGTTCAGGGTGCTTTACAGACCATTATGAATCAGGTAGGCGTTAACCTCAGTCATCGCGCTGATATTAAACCCTTACTTGAACGCCTTAATCGCCAGGATCAGGGGATGCTCGAACAGATTCAAGGCTTATTAAGTGAAGGCAGTCGTGATCCGGCGGCTTTAAGCGGTCAGATTCAAGCTTTACTGGGTCAGCGTATGAGTCCTCAAGACAGTCAAAAACTGCAGCAGGCCATGATGTCAGAACTCAATACCCAAATTGGTCTGGCGGTCAGACACGCAGAGCAAAACCAGGGTGACTATGCTCGTAGCGGCACCCAGCGTCTGCAGGGTGAAGTGTTAAATGCTCTCAAGGCCTACCAGAACCTGCTGCAGAGTGGTCAGGAAGTGAATCAGGCAGAGCAAGAATTGCGCACAAGCCCGCTGGATCTGGCCAAAACAATGGGTGCAAATGCAGCAACCTTGCTACAACAGCCTGGCATGCTGCCTGAAGGCATTACCACAACAAATGTCTTTGCCAAAATTTTTCCGACCTTAATGACCAATAACGGTCGAGCCAGCGAAGTCCAGATGCTTAACGATCTGACCAGCTTTTTGAAAAAAAGTCAGGATCAGCTCAGTACTGAACTCGGTGTTACGATTAATACAGAACAGTTTTTGGCGATGCGTTTGGCAGCTTCCAGTCTGGCAACAACCCGAGCGGTACAAGATCCCACATTAGGTCCGGTTGCAGCTTCACTCTCGGTGATTATGAAAAACATCATTGAGTCTCCAGAATCGCTAAATGATCCGGGCCAACGCGCAATGCTCGAAGAAATTCTGGATAAAGCAGCCAATATTGCGGATCCAAACTCACGGAATAACTTTTTAGAAACCGTTAAAACCCTGAGCCCTGAAGCAGGCCAAGAAGGTCAGGCTCTAGCCACTCAGCTAGACGCCAACAAAGCTGTTCTCAGTCAAGCGGCAAACATCACTGGTGGCAATGTGTTTAGCGCTAACACCTTTCAATCCGGTGAACAGCCTTTAACTTCGCCCATCAATCAGAATGCTTCTGATGCATCACTCGCTGGCAGTCAAAATGGTGTTCAAGCAGATACAACAAGAGCCAATAATAGCGCAGAAAGTGCTGTTTCAAGCTCAGGCGCTGAATCACTACAAGCTGGTATAACCAGTTTTGCCCAAAACGCTGGCGTTAAGTTACCGGGTCAGGCTTTGGCTCAAACAGCAGGTCAGACATCAGGTCAGACACCAGATGAAGCCCTTGATCGGGAGGCTTCTCCGATTCAGATTACAGCTTCACCTAAAGCCGAGGCTGACGAAGCCTGGAGCAAAACTTTTAAAGCAGTTGTTGAATCTCAGCGAGAATTTTATACCAGTTATGCCGGGATGAGTACTCAAGAGCGGGAAGACTTTACTCAGCGCGCTAAACTCAAAGAATATGTTAATTCAGAGCTGGATAGTTTCCAGACCTTTGTTCAGCAGAGCCAGACACGCCGCACGGCCTTTCAACGCATGAAAGATCGATATTTACAGCGCCAGGTTGAGTTTAATCAGATGGTCCAGATTGTTGAAACAATGATGAAGAGCAACCCAAACTCAATTAGCGATGCTCTGGATCAACTACGTGAAAAACTAACCCCGGCCTTTATGAAGGCCAATGCTGAGCGCTTGTCACTTCAGGCCACCGAAGCAGCTGATACCTTGATGCCTCAGGATAGACGTCCGGTCAGCAACGAAAAACAGCTTGAAGAACTGCAAAAAATGATTCAGCAGATTGACAAGCTCAATCCAGAAGGTCGTCAACTGGTGCTGACTCAGCTGGCAGAAAAAATGATCAGCAATGCAATTCATGCTTTTTACACAGAGCGTGAGCGTCAAAACAACAGTCATCATCTGCAAAGGCTTGAACAACTCAGTGATGAATTCCGCGCGCAGATGACGGATCAAATCACACAAAGTCTGGCACGCCAGGCTGGCTCAGCCCAGTCCATCGCGGCGACTTCTGGTACGGGTAGCGCCGAAATTTCTGAAGCTTTAAATCAGAATCTCCGCGCAAAGCTGGATGATCTGCTACAAGCGGCTCAACAGCTACGCCCCTCACCGATGACGGATTTTAAACGCAATCAAATCTTAAGTACTTTGTTTGATGAGCAGCGCAACAATGATTTACAGGGCTTATTAGCGATTGCAGGTACTCGCCGAGAGTAGATATACCGGCTAAAACTTCACGTAAAACATCAGGCCGCTGAAGTAAGTTCGGCTGCTTGATGTTTTATCAGCCTAATGAAGCCTGCAAAAGTGCTTAAAAGCTGGCAATCTGAGATCTCAGCCCCAGGCCGCCTTCGTGTGCAATAAGCTGGTTTTGCTGCATAAAAGCCATCAGACGGCTAAGCCGTAGCTGAAGCTCTTCTGCTTGCTGAATCGGGTCAATGGCAGCTGACTGCAGCTTATCGCGATTGAGATGATAAGCATCTGCAATATTCCAAATCCAAATTCCTAAAATCGCCAGCGGTAAAATGACATTAACCAAGCCCCATAAAGTGGGCTGATTGGTCGCTAGCAGGATGGTCAGTCCACCCCAGGCCGCTCCAATTGCAATCACTGACAGTAAAATAATTCCACCGCGAATATAGTCATCCATTAGAATTTGCCCAACACCTGGCAGCAGAATCGACATCACCCAGAACCAGGACTGAATTTCCAGTCCCCCAATGCCAGTAGCAGTGTAAAGCTGTAGATCAGGATTAAAAGCCTGAAGCTGAGGATTTTCAGCCAAGCTAATCGTCATCACAGAAGATGGCCCAGTTACTGAAACGGGTTCAGGCTCAGCCAGGACAGCAGGAATCGGGCCAAATAATAAACTCAACAGGCTGAGCAAACAAAGAATAAAACGCCTCACACAAACCTCCAACATCGTCAATCAAACACTTATTTTTAATATAAAGAAGCCGGGGCTAATGCCCCGGCTTCTTCAGTTTAAAACCAGATTGCTTAGAAAGTAGCCAGTTGGGAATTTACGCCCAGACCACCCTGAGTTGCAACCAGCTGGTTTTTCTGCATGAAGTCAACGACTTTCGCCATTTTTTCGTGCATTTCAACAGCTTGCTGCATCGGATCAATGGAGGACATGCCGACTTTTGCCTGATTCATAAAATAGGCATCAACCACGTTCCAGATCCAGACACCCAGAATCAACAGCGGCAGAATAATGCTAACAATGCTCCAGACTCCGGCAGTTGCAGCATTTGTCGCTAGCAGCGGAGTCAGGACAGCCCACGCGACACCAATAATAGTTGGCGCCAGGAAGAACATAATCCCTCTTACCACGTCACCCATCAGGAACTGACCCAGACCCGCGATGGGGATAGACAGGACCCAGAACCAGGGCTCAATTTTCATGCCGCCAAAACCTGTTGCGCCGAGCAGCTGAATGTCTTCATTCAGAGCGGCCATCTGAGGATTCTCAGCCAGAGCGATGACTTCGGTCTGCTGTGCAGGCAAATTGGTTTCTGCATTTGCAACAGCAGCCCAGACGTTACCCTGGAATGCAAAGATCATGGACAACATCACCATAAAACCAGCAATGCGTTTGAGCATACATTTCTCCTTCTTAGTGTTAGATACATTTCTTCGGATGCATATACAATCATATTCAAAAACTGGAATATGGCAAGTTTGCCCGTCACAACCTGTAACCCGCCTCAAACTGGCTTCCCATCAGAATCACCAGCAATTACAATAAATAAACGGCTTATATAATAACTGTTAAAAAAACTTAACAGTCAATCAGCATGATTTCCTCTTAAAGAGGGTATAAAGATAACTAAAGCCTTTTTAATCAAGACTTAACAGAAAGGTGGCCAAGCCTGACTTATGCCTAACATGCCCAATTCGCATCAGGTGCGCTTTACCCCGATGCAGGGTCAGGTTGCGGACTACGTCCTCAATCATCCGACCGCCAGTCCCTTCAAAAAGAACGATATTTCCTTCCATATTGGCGGAAACTATCTGACTGATTTCTCTCAGAAGGGCATCAAAGACTTTGTTGGTGACAACAATAACAAACTGTCTTACCAAGAAGTCGGCGCCTTTATTCAAACGGTTGCAGCTAACGCTCCCCAGTCCGCTGGCGCCAGCTTTGATCTGAACGATCGTGAACTTGGCCTCTACAAAAAAGACGGAATCAACGAGCAGCACATCCGTACAGGCTTTATGCTCGAAACCAAATCCGGCGCTCTGCCGTCTCAGGGCGTCGTCTTTTTCGAAGCAGACAAATCCACCTTCCCGCTCAAAGACGCTGAACAAGCAATAAAAGCGGCTGAAGACAAGCTCAAAACAGCAGAACGCAGCTTTAACAAAGCCGAAGGCCGAGTTGAAGATGCTCAATGGTCACGTCAAAGCCTGGTTGATTTCCTGGGCAAAGACGCGCCGCGTGAGCTGGCCGAAAAACAAGGCCGCGTCACTGAATTAACGGGCCGTATCACTGAACTGGGCACTGAAAAAACCCAGTACAACGACGAACTCACGCGCCTCGAAGCTGATCAAAAAAACAATGTTCAGACCCCTGGCATGAGTCAAGACCAGCGCTCACAGCGCATCACCCAGCTAAAGCGCGCTCTGCGTGGCCTTGAAGCAGAAACCAAAGAATCTAGCCGTGATCTGGATAAAACTCGCGAAAGCATCTCTTCTAAACAGGGCCCGCTGAGCTTTATTGGCGTTGGCAACAGCCTGGCAGAGCTGCATGAGCGCAATCAGAAACTCAAAGGCGCTCAGGATAATCTTCAGACTTCGCGTGAGAGCTTAGATGCAGCTCGTAACGAGCTTAACGAAGCCAAAGCTTTACGTGAGCGCATCCTCAAGGGTGATGGCCTGTTTGGCAAGCCCCCGACGGCTCCCGCTCAGCCAGCTCAGCCACCCGCAAAGCCGCCTGAAGCGCCAGCTCAACCCGCCAAGCCCCCAGTTGCAGAAGTGCCCGTTGAACCCGAAGTGCCCGTAACACCGGCTCCCGCTCAGCCCGCCCCGATTGCTGAACAGCCTGTTGCGCCGCCTGCTAAACCTCCGGCTCCGCCTGCTCAACCTGCACCTGGTGATCAGACAGAAATTCCCATCCTGCCTGATGATC
>CAJYHH010000557.1 GCA_913773825.1 Candidatus Sericytochromatia bacterium
TAGCTGCGTGAGGCGGGACTAAATTTTAAGCCATAAGTTTTGGCGCGTAAAGCCACTGGGGCATAAAAGGCATCTACGGCACAAAAATCCTGACCGCTTAACCAGGGGCCGCCAAAATGAGTTAAACCCTGGGCCCAAAGTTTTTCCAGCCGGTCGAGATCATGACGAAGAGCCGTAAGTGAGCTCTGATGCAGCTTAATTCGCAAGCCGCAGTCCATCGAGCAGATCTCACGCAGTTGTGTAAAGCCTGCATGCATCTCGGCACTGGCAGAGCGGGCCCAGGCACGCGCACCCTCGTTGCTGGGCCAGACCCCTGCATGACGTTCTGCCAGATACTCCACAATCGCCAGTGAGTCCCAGATCACCCGTTTGCCATGGTGTAAACAAGGCAGTTTGCCCGATGGTGAGATTTTGAGCAGCCCACCTGGCCCTTGTTTAAAAGCCACAAGCACTTCTTTGAACTCAATTTCTAGCTGATTCATCAGCAGCCAGGGCCGCAATGACCAGGAGGAATAATTTTTATTGGCGATATAGAGGGTGTACATTCAGGATTTAGTCTTCTGAGTAGTCTTTATATTTCCAGATAAAGCGCCCGACCATTGTCAGAGTAAATAAAATCGCGCAGCATAGGGCAATGCCCCAGCCACGACCGGGCTCTTTAGAATACATCGAGCCAAAATAAAGCAGCATCATTTTCCCAAACAGCGCTGGGGATAAAAAGGCCACCATCATTTCGGTCATGTTGATTTTGGACTTGCTGTTTTCCTCAGGGGGAGTGTCACTACTGATGTCATCTAATTGTTTAGACTCAGCGGGCAAGTCTGTTTGAACAGCTTCGGTAGAATAAGTCTGTTCGTCGAGATTTTCAGTTTTTGTCTGGCTCATTTGCGATCCCTATTTTGGCCTAAAGCGCAACATTAGCCGCAGAGCTGGGCAAAGCAGCTACCCTGTTAGTCTAACATGTTGCTGAAATAGAGATCTGTCTGGCGCTTAAAACTCAATTTTGTCGTCATTTACACATTTAGAATGGGGTGCGTGAGAGGGATCCCCAAGAAAAGCCTGAGCCATGATGCGAGCACACAGGCTGTTGCGAAGCAAAGAATGAGCCTGGCCACTAAATTCAAAGGGATAAGCCTGTGTGAGATTTTGCGCGGCCAGCGCCATATATTCAGGTGGCGTAACCGGATCAAAATGCCCAGCCAGTAAAAGGGTTGGCACATCTGAACTGACCGGATCGTTTTCAAGCCCGCTAGGCTGCTCTAAACCCCATTGTTGGCAGACTTCGCGAATTCGAGGGCTCGAAATACTTGGCATCGGTGCCATGGTCTGGCGCCAATAGGGCAGTTGGTTAAAGGTCTGTTCCAGATCCTGGGCTCGGCTAAAGGCAATTTCTCCCTGGCATTCGACGCTAAAAAACGTTCCCCAGCTAATAAAATGAGGTTCATCCAAAGGAATGGGATCTTTGGGTGGCAACGAGGTTCGAGGTGCCATGGTGCCCGTATGCAGGCGATAAACCAGTAAGGGTAGATCACTGAGAAAATAAGGAGAATACAGGGTGTTAAAGATATGCGCCAATAAATGATGGACTTTTAAAGGCTGGCTTTCTTCATCAGGAGTACCAGTACTCTGATCCAGATGACTGACTAACTCTAACCAGCGCATGGTCAGATCGGGATAAGCTTCACGGCAATTGGCATCGGCTTCACAGGCTGCAAAGACTTTCAGCAGAGCGGCTTCAGCTTTACCTGGCATCTCTGCTGAGCGATCAGCAGAGGCTGGCACCACTGAGTCTAAAATCACAGAGCGCAAATTGTCAGAATAACTGCGCATATATTCCTGGGCCAAACGGGTGCCGTATGACACACCAATCAGATTGATTTTGTCATAGCCCAATGTCTGCCTGATGGTTTCAATATCTTTGGCACTTTCTGTGCTGTTATAAGCCGTCAGATCAATCCCTCGTGATTTAAAGCGTCTGCCGCAGGCAAACAGATGCTGATACTCTTGTTCGCCAATGCTGGTGATATCTAAGCCCTGATCTCCGCCACGAAACAGCTCTGGACATTCTAAAGCGGGCTGGGAATAACCGTTCCCACGCTGGTCAAAGACCACAAAATCCCGATCGGGAAACCATCTGGAGGCTGGAATAAACGGAGCTGCGTGTTCACCAGGGCCACCGCTGAGCATAAAAACAGGTTCTGGGTTAGGCGGGGAGTGAGGTGTTTTTTCAGTCTGCTTCACGATCATC
>CAJYHH010000558.1 GCA_913773825.1 Candidatus Sericytochromatia bacterium
CATCAGGTGTCGGGCGATAACCTTGAGTAGTGATTTTGTTCTGCATATCCGTTGCCCAATCAAGCTCACCCTGAGTAACCGGACGCAGCTGACCCGAAGGAGCAGGCGTGGTCTGAGCAGGGGCAGCGGGCTGAGCAGCAAAGCGCTTCTGGATATTGTCATACATGGCAGATTCCTGAGCAGAGGGAGTATAACCACCCACAATCCGCTCCTGCATGTTCATGGCCCAGTCGAGCTCCTGCTGGGTTACAGCATTAGCGGTCTGAGTTGGTTGTTGAACAGGCTGCTGATAAGTCGGCTGCTGGGGAACACCCGGAACCGGAATGCCAGGCACATTGGGGCCATTCTGAGCGGGAACACCCGTCACGCCCTGAGCCTGCTGGCGAGCCATAATATCGTTATAACGATTGCGCTCCTGAGCATTGGGCTGATAGCCAAAGTTCTGCACACGGGTTGCGAGGTTTTGAGCCCAAAGCAGCTCTTCCTGAGAAACCGGAACCGGATTGCCGGTGCCAGGCATCTGTGGATTGAGTTTTTTGCTGACAACAGAGTTGAGAACGGACTGCATCTGAGGGGTCGCAATGTCGCTCTGAGCGGGCTGACCTTTGCCATCCAAAAAGCCGTCATTGATGTTCATCAGCTTTTTAAATTCTTTAACTGCTTCACCCGTGGCATAGCCATAGGTACCGTTGACGTTGGCAGGCACGCCGGCAATGTTCAGCTTTTGCTGCAGATCGGTCACGCGGGCCGTATCCATGGTGCCGGGTTTAAGGGTATTGGGGTCGGAATCAACGGTGGTCTGGAACGATTTAAAGGCGCGCAGGTTTTCGTCAGACCGGTAAACGTCGTTGAAATAAGATTTAACTTTGTCGAAGAAGCCGACTTCCACAGCAGGTGCAGGCGTGGCGATCGGACGGGGTGCAGAAAACTGAGTCTGGTCAACGCCATAAGAAGGCTGAGGACCAGCAAAATTTGTAGGCATCGGCTGGGCGTACATCTGCGGCTGATTGCCCTGGACCGGTAGGGTGGTGGCCATAGGGATCTGCTGACCGAAGTTGATTGAACCGTTATTCATGCGCACCTAGACCTTCGACTTTTACTTGTTTCAATTATACTATAGGCACCCGATGCTTATTTCTTTCTGATATTCAGACTAATTTTTGTTTAATAGATCGGGTTTCAGGCTTTAAGAGACCCAGCGAACCTTGACTAAAGCGCCCTGAACGCCCATTTCTTCAGCCCCATAATTTTCCAGCAACTTTTCAGCAAAACTGCGCCAATCGAGATCATAGTCTTCCAAACCGCGAGTTTTAACTGGCGTGTTTTTGCTGCTGATATTAATTCCAAAATGAATCAGCCCCGATACTGGACTGACGGTTGCAATCGAAACTGAAAGTTTATGCTCACCATCATAAAGATCGTCACCCGAGCGCCGAATGCCCATTACCCCCAAACTTTCAAGTAAATCTTTAACCTGGGCTGTCAGCAGACGCTGACGCAAAATCATGCTGCGTAGATCAGCCTGAAAATGCTCAATGATGATGCTTAACATCTGCTCGCTATAGATAGAGGCATTAGCATGAACATCTGCCAGATCAACCATCTCAGTTAATTTCACCTCACAAGGCCCAGCAAAAGCCACAGCGGCGTCACCCTGTAAACCTTGAGTTGAATAAATCCAGTGTGAGCGTAATTCTGAACCTGTATAAGCACAAGATTCATCAAGCACGCGAAGATGCATAAAAATTTGCCTCAATCTTAAACAATGTTATCTAATCTAAGGGCTATAAGAGCCCTAAGCCATGTAGGAAGCCGCCTATTGGCTGGACTGCCCCTGTGCGGATACTGTTAATATAAAGGAATCGGCCTTCAATCACCAAGATCTCAGAAGGGTAAGTGGATTTTGAAACGGATTGTTCATCTGCTCGCGCTTGCGTTTTTTAGCATGGCACATGTAATTCCCCAGCCAGCCAGTGCCAATGAATTTCCTGATGTCGATCGACAGAGCCCCGCCTATGTCGCAATCGATATTCTGACTGACTACAAGATCATGTCAGGTATTAACTATGAGCGTTTTGGAGGTGAGCAAAAATTTAACCGCTTCCAATTAGCTGAAGCGCTTAATGCTTTGCTAGGTACTATTGAGGTACCAAATACGACGATCATCATTCTATCTGACATTTCACCGAACAGTCCGCAATATAACATTGTAAACAGAGTCCTACAGGCGGGTCTGATTGAAATGGAAACAGGGGCCTTTGAGGGCCTTCGTCCCGTTACTCGTTATGAGTTGGCCTATTCGATTCACCAATTGCTCAAATATAGAGGAGCAAGTAACCCTCCTGTACCTCGCGCAAAAAAAATCGTTTACAAAGACAATATCAAACCTTTATTTACCGATTCCGTTGAACAGATCACCAATACTTGGCAGATCACACAGGGTACACCTAGTGGCACATTTGAGGGGGATCGGAATATCACCCGTACTGAATCAGCTTTTATGCTGATCAAAGTGGCCATGCTGGTTTTTGAAGATGTAAAGGTTATTGTAGATTCTAGAGGTGGCCTTGAACCAAGTGCATTACCCTCCGCTCCAATTGCTGTAAACCCCACCCCTGGATTACCAACAGCCACTCCTTCTTCTTTAGAAGATTTGCTCGGTAGCCCTTCACCAGGACCTTCTGTTGCGCCATCAGTTAAACCCACTGTAGCGCCCACAGTTAAACCAACTACCAAACCAACAACGGCT
Organism: Candidatus Sericytochromatia bacterium; assembly: GCA_913773825.1. Lineage (GTDB taxonomy): Bacteria > Cyanobacteriota > Sericytochromatia > UBA7694 > UBA7694 > CAJYHH01. The sequence goes on from CAJYHH010000558.1 coordinate 2,750, forward strand.
CCTACAGCCAAACCGACAGTAAAGCCCACAGCTAAGCCAACTGTGGCGCCAAGTGTAAAACCAACTGTTAAACCGACAACCGCTCCCAGCGTGAAGCCGACTGTGGCTCCGACAGTTAAACCCACAACCGCACCAACGCCTGCACCTTCAGCAACGGGTTCGCTAAGTGAGCTTGAAGACTTGCTCAACAGCAGTCCCAAGCCTAGTGCCAATCCATCGGTTAATCCGTCTGCTAAACCCAGCACACCTTCTACACCTGTTCCGTCTGGAAGCGTGGATCCACGTCTGTCTGAGCTGGATGCCTTGTTTGGTTCACCCACACCTGCGCCTTCAGCAAAACCAACTCCGGTACCTACAGCCAAGCCGACTGTAAAACCAACCCCTGCGCCAAGCGCTAAACCAACGGCTAAGCCCACGCCCAAGCCGACTGCCAAGCCTACGGCTAAACCAACACCGAAGCCCAGTCCAAAACCGACGCCTAAGCCTACGGCCAAACCTTCGATTAAACCGACTCCTGCTCCGTCGCCAAAGCCAACCGTCAAACCAACAGTGGCTCCGACAGCTAAACCGAGTACTGCCCCTGTGGCCAGTCCGAAACCTTCAGCAACACCTGGTGCTGTGGTTTCAGCCAGCCCGACGCCCAATCCGCTTAGCGATCTGGAACGTGAGCTTGAAGCCTTGCGGAATAGTAGCCCAACGCCCAAGCCGAGTCCGTCAGCAACCAGCAAACCTGAGCAGCCTGATAGCTTGGTCAATATTCCTTTGCCAACGCCCAAGCCCTCGGCAATGCCAACGCCAACGCCGACAAGCACACCCGCTCCAGAAAATGCATCTCGTCCAGCTCTGGATAGCCGCATCTTACTGATCGGCAATTACAGATTCTTGTATGACGAACGTGCTCCACAGGGCATTTATGCTGCAGCGGCAGGTCAGCCTGGTCTGCCAGCCAATCCGACACTGACAACTGATTCAAGTGGAGGTGGAATTTCTGCACAGATACAGTCTCTCTTCTGGCTTGGTGAACCTAACACCTTACTTGGCAATATTGGTATCGGTGTTGATATCTCAACTTTGGGTGGTATGACAGCAAACACAACACCAACGCCAACAGAACTGCCGGAGCTGTTCTGGGGCAATCTCTCAGGACTCTATAAAGTGGTCAGCACACCAAACTTTGATCTAGCGGCAGGTCTGGACGGTTACTTTCGTTACACAGGCTCAAGCGATGATCCGCGAACTGACTACTTTAAAGCGGCTCGCACCTATATTGGTGTTGGCGCTCGTGTAGACGCAGCCTATCGGATTATCGATCCGCTTAGCCTGGAGCTACGTGTGGCGCCCCACTTTGTGATTCAGGATCTCGCCAATATCGACATCCCGCAATTACCGCTTAACCGCTTTGATACCCAGATTCAGCTCATGCTCAACTGGGACTTTATGAAGTTCGGAACAAGCAGACTCTCAGCCAATCTGGGCTATCAGGGCCTGCTGCTGTTTGAACTTGGCGGTGAAGGCAGCCAGATGATTCATGGCGGCATCTTCGGGGTCGGCTATCACTTCTAGCTGACTTAAAAAGCCCTTACGAAGCCCGGTTTGGATTTAATCCAGCCGGGCTTCGCTGCGTTTTAAAATTGCAGTGACAACTTCAGAAATCAGCTTAAGCTCAGGCTCTGAGCTATAAAGCGCTAAAAATAACTGATGCAGCTCAGGGTCGCTTTGTTGCAGCGTCAACATCGCACGTTTAAAACCCAGAAAATGAATCGCTTGTATCTCAAAGTGAATTTCCAGCATTTCAGCAATCATCCAGTGGCGTCGATACCAGGCTTCGGGATCGCCATTTTTAATTCTGGCCAGAGTTTTAGTCAGCCAGACACGGCGGTGTTGAAAATCCTGGGCTGAAAGTCGTTTGCGTGGATGAGCTAAAACACTTTCAACACGACGAATCAGTTCACGCCCAAAATCATTTTCTTCTATCAGAACTTTGGCACCAGCCAAAAACAGAAAGTTTTCAGCTTGTGCAGCTGCGCTGTCAGGATGTAACCAGGCATCAAGCCAGTAGTCTCCCCAACGTCGGGCATCACAGCCAGGCTCAGCTGTGTGCGAAAAACAAAGCACGTCAATATCGCTGGCTGGAGTTTCTGTGCCCTGTGCACGAGAGCCATAGAGAATAATCGTGTGAGCCTGATGCAGAGTTTTTAATTCCTGAGTCAGACTGTGGATATCCAGTGGAAAAGTGTTAGTCATCACAACCAGCCTTGATCGCGGGCTCGGGCTACAGCAGCTGTGCGGCTAGTGACACCCAGTTTGCGATAGAGATTTTTAAGATGAGTCTTAATTGTGTTTTGCGAGATAAACAGACGTTCTTCCATCTGTTTATTATTCAGGCCATCTGCCAAGCACCCCAGCAAGTCCCGTTCTCGCTCACTTAAGGCTTCTGTTTCGGGCTGAAAACCACGTCGAGCTAAAGCCTCTAATAAAAGCTGGCGATAATCTGACTTAAGTTGACCCAACTGGCCGGGTAGCCAGGCCAATAGAGCTGGACTGGCTTCATCTAGCAAAGCACGTAAGGTAGGTGCATTTTGAGCAGTTGTAAGCGCAGTTAAGAGCTGATGACGGGCAGCAGAAATATCACCCTGACCTTCGCGCAAACGTGCCATTAGAGTTTCAAGCCGACAACGTTCAAGCAAATGTCCTTGATGCTGACTAAGTAAAGCAGTAAGTGCAGATTCTGCTTTGGACCAGTCACGGCTATAGAGAGCAGCATAAAGCTGATTCCAAGCATCACCACTACTTGCCTTTAGACGTTTACCCTGTAAAATTTCCTGACGTTCGCGCAACATCTGTAAAGGATTCCAAAGCTGCTCAACTTTACGCTGCATGGCAAACTGCATCGCTTCGGCAATCAGTTCTTCAGCAGCAACAAACTCACGGGCATCGAGATAAATCCGGATCGCTTCTACATAGCCATAAACATGATCGAGATTGTAAGACAGCTTCGTCAAAGCAAGACCGTCACTTAGCAGAGTGTCACGTTTATCTGTCTCATCAAGTTCATGGGCAATTCTTGCCAAGTCCAGCTGTACAACTCCAAATAGAGAATGACGCTGCAAAGATTCACCACGACCGCTGGCCCAAATATCCTGATAAGCCCGCCGAGCTGTTTCAAGATCACCCTTACGCAAATAAAGTTTGGCCTGACAGACTCTCGCTGCATAATGGGTAATTAAATTACCTGCTCGTCGATTCCAGACAGCCGCTTGCTGAAAGGCTTCTTCAGCGGCTTTCCAGTCTTCACCCAATCCCATCAAAGCTAAACCCAGATTAAACCAGGCACAGGCAACAATAAAAGCATCAGAGCTGTCTGTCGCTAAAGCCTTACGCGATTCTTCAATCATCATCTGGCGTTCACCCGTCCGACGACCTAAAGTTGCGCGCAGATTGGCTAACTGACCATAGCCATCTGGTAAATGCTCTACTGGACCGTCAGCTAACCAGTTAATCCAGGCTTGAGCTTTTTCACTCTGTCCTGTGAGCAGCCAGATCCAAATCTGATAAAGCGCCAGGCCAGTACGTTGACGTAAGATGCTTTCAGGCAACATTGCAAATGCCTGTTCAAGTGTCTGAATTTTGCCCAAGCCCAATAAACTGCGAGCTTGAACTTCCAGCACATCAGCGAGTAGCTCAGTATTTTGAGCAGCCAGAGCGTGCTCCAATGCCAATTCACGTATATTTTGATTCATTAAATAACGAGCAGCTTGGCTGTGTAAATCACAGCGTTGAATCTGGCTCAGACGCTGCTGTAGCCAGTCACGCAACAGCGGATGACAGGTATACCAGTGACGACTGCGATCAATTGGCGTCAAAAATGGCAGCTGCCGCGCCAGTGTATCCAGTGCTGGGCCATTGGGTGAGAGAAATGCACAGAGCTCAGGCGTCAGATCACTTAAAATGGATGTCTTAGTTAGCAGCTCCAGCGCTGTTGAGTCCAGAAAGGGTAAAACTTCCTGCTGGAGATAATCTTCTAAAGCCCTATGCTGACCTAACTGGGCAATGGCGGTTTCTGCATTCTGGCCTTGATTCAGCTGCATCTTTAACAATTGACAGGCTAAAGCCCAACCTTGCGAAGCTGTCTGAATTTCGCTTAATTGCTCTGGTGTCAGATTAAATTCGGCAAAAAAGCGTTTGAGTTCAGACTCTCCCCAACTCAAATGTCCAGGACTAATTTCTGTCAGTTCAGCGCTCAGACGTAAACGCGCCAGAGACAGAGCTTCAGGTAACTGACGAGCACTCAGCACCAGTATCAATTGTTCTGGTAAAGCTTCTAGCCAAAGGTTGAGTAAATCTATTGCCGAGCTATTACTAAGCAGATGGACATCATCTAGAACCAGCATAACTGGAGTCTTAAGGCTTTCTAATTGGCCTTCTATCACTTCAAGCAATAAATGTGGATCGTCGCTATCGAGGTTCTCAAGCCAGTTTTGCCACTGGCTGTCACTATTTGGATCAAGACTGCGCAAAGCGCCTAATAAGCCAGCAGCCAAACGACGTGGCCGGGTATCACGACGATCCAGGCTAAGCCAGGCAACGTCATGCTTTGGCTTGATTTCATGCTGAACCCATTGGGCTAATAATGAAGTTTTGCCATAACCAGCAGGTGCATGGACCAGCAATAGAGGTTTAGACCCTGCATCTTGCAGTAACTTAGCGGCCCGTGCGGGTAAAAGAGCGTCCAGGGCCTGATCAGGAATCCGAAGTTTACGTTCAGGTATCAGCATGCTCAAACAGCATAACTGATATTCAACAAACAGCTTTGCTCTTTTGGACAATGATCGCGATAAAAAGCAAAGCCTTTATTTGCGGCTATTTTTTGTTGAGAGAGGCTCAACATGCCAGCCTTCCCAGGACATCGGCCGATACATGCCAGACTTGGCGATAATTTCGTCAAATTCTTTTTGCGGAATCTGTTTGCCGTTGCGGTACATATAGAGATCAACGGCTTTACCGCTGTTATGCCGGCTTTTTCCAGGCGGAGCCACCCATTTACGCGCAGCAGCAGCACTGCCGTATTTTTTTAAGGCCTGCTCCCAAAGATAGGTCTGCTGTTCAACTGAACGGTAAGACGAAACAACCCGAACACTCAGACCGCGTTTTTTAGTTTCAGCCATAATTTTATCCAGCCCAGCAGCCGCGTCACGGGCGAGGCGAATATCGTTTCCGCGCACATCTTTGTGAGACGTTTTGATAATTGTATCCGGGTCATGGCGGTGAAAAAGCTGAAGGGGTGATTTGATCGTAAACATCAGCTTGGTCACAAAGCTTTCACGCATCATGTTTTCTGGCAGCATCTCTGGGTAACTGTCTTCATCTGCCGGCAAAGGCTGCATCGGCCCAGGGCCAGGCTGCTGAACAAGTTGACTAACTGAAGAAAACTTGTCGGTCTGGAATCCCTGAGTAGGTCCTGGCTTCATCGGGGCAGTTGGCGTCGTGCGGCGCACACTCGTAGGCTGAGCCTGAAACAGATTATTGGGATCGACGAGCATGGCCCCTCCAGGTTGTAATGCTGACATTATGATGGGTCTAACTCAAGTATAGTCAGTCTGTCAGCAAACGTTGCCTGAAAACCCTCTTAAAAAACACTTAGATTTCAAGCTATTACAGCCTCACTCTCAGCTGTTTAGCTTTAAATAGTCTCATTAGTCAACAAATGTAATCTTTTGCCTGCTGCTTTTACAGCAACAGTTCTCAGCAGCTTAAGCAGGAAAAAACCGCCATTTGCTACAATAAATGAAACTGAATCCTGCCAGATGTGTTTATGAGGTGTGTCTTATGCAATTGCGCCGAGTCGATTCGCCAGCCCCTAATCCCAATCAATTTCAAATCGGAACCTATGATGAAGGGGCTTTAGATCTCGCTGATAAAGTCAGCGTTGATAAAAAACAGAGCTTTAAAACCCGCGAAGACGCCATCGCCTTTGCTCAACAAAACCCCGGCGCCGAAATGGTTGTTGAAGCTCGCGGCACTAACGGCGCATTGGGTTATGACGTCTATGGCGTTACGATTCACGACAAAGGCAAAACCCTAAGCTCCACTGACAAGATGGAAAACCTCAGCCTCTTTGACAAACCGCTGGCCCAAATCGATAAACAAACTGGCAAAACCAGTTCACGTGCTTTCTTTGTCACCGAAGACGGCAAAGTTGGCGCCAATATTTATCACCCCAAATTTGATCGTACGACTTACGACAAGCTGCGCAGCGCTTTAGGCCTTGAAGACAGCAAACACTGGTTTAAGCTTGTCGACAAATATATGAGTGCACCTTCTCCGCAGGACAATCTGCCTCCGATTGAGTCCAAAGAGCTTGATAACCTCAAAGCGACGCTGAAACCCGGTGACGTAATTATGACCGGTAATAACGGCTCATTTATTCACGGCATTGTTTATGTGGGTCAGGACAAACAGCTTCAGGCTGACCTCGAAAAAAAATGGAAACTGCCCGCTGGCTCACTAAATGGCGAGGGCATCATTATGCATGCCTTAGCAGCAGACCATAGTGCTGAAATTGAGCTTAACGGAAAAAAATTCAATCAGCCCGCTGGCGGAACAGGCGTCATCATTGACACGATTGAACGCTATAATGCCCGCAATCCGCGTGATGTGATGATCGCCGTTGGCGTTAAAGGCGCAACAGAAGCAGATCGCAAAGCGATTATTGAAGAAGGCAAAAAAATGTTGGGCCGTGGCTACGACAACGGTTTTAACACATTTGACGATCGCGATATTTACTGCACAGAATTTATCTATAAAGCAACACTTGCTGCTCCTGACACTAAAATAGAGATTTCAACCCAGCGTCATCCACTGATTCCTCGTACCTCAGCCCCCCTCTCAGGCTGGGCCTATGACAAAGTCTCTGATGAGGCGAAAAAATATCTTGATGATGACGGTTATCTTTATCAAGAGATGATCATGACAGACGGCATTCTCACCAGCCCCAGTTTTGAGATTAAATGGGCCAGCCAAAACGCTGACCAGAGTGAATTTGCCGCCAAACATCAGCGCTGGGCTGACGGAATGGACGGAAAAGTCTCCAAAGGCTATAAAAAACTGCTGCAGGAGAATCTGCCAGAACAAGCCAGCCGCTCACATGAAGTGCTGGGACAACTCCGTGAGATGTCAGGCAAAACCCGTCAGGCTCTGTCAGCTCCATCCCAGCCAGCAGAATCTTCTTCTGCTCCGGTACAGAATACACCTGCTCAGCCTGCCGCCCCAGCCAAATCTGCGCGTCCCACTGCTAAACCAGGAAAAACAAACTAATGGTCACTTGGACAGAGCCTGCTCGTGAGTTACCTGTATTAGCTGAAACTGACGTTTTAATTGTAGGAGGTGGCTCTGCTGGTGCAGCTGCAGCGATTGCCTCTGCGCGCCAGGGTGCCCAAACGCTGTTAATCGAACAACAGGGCTTTTTAGGTGGGACTTCAACGGGAGCCCTGGTCACACCGATGATGTCGAATCATCTTCAGCAGCGTCCGCTTAATCAGGGTATTTATTTGGAAGTCTTACAGCGCCTGTTTAAAAGCGGTGACGCTGATGTCTATAAAGACGGCAACGCTGGCTGGTTTAATCCCGAAATGCTTAAGCTGGTGCTTGAAGATCTGGCTATCCAGGCTGGCGCAGAGCTGTTTTATCACATTGATTTTGCAGATGCTCTGGTTCAGGAGGGTGAACTGAAGGGTGTGATTGTTGAGACCAAATCAGGTCGTGGCGTCATTCGCGCCAAGTGTACAGTTGATGCTTCAGGAGATGCAGATGTTGCATTTCGGGCAGGCGTCCCTGTTGTAACAGGCCGACCTGATACAGGTGCCAATCAGCCAATGGCTCTGCGCTTTATGCTTGGCAATGTGGATTTAAATCGAGCGCAGGCTTATTTTGAAACCCTTGGTGAATTTGACTTTACGCCCAGCAGCCTTAATCCAGATATTCCGCTCTGGACCACCGCCTGCACCTGGGATAAAGACTGGCCCCTTAAGCCCCTGTTTAATCAAGCTGTAGCAGATGGTGTTCTGACTGAAGATGACGCCATTTATTTTCAGATTTTTACTGTGCCTGGTCGTCCAGGTGAAGTTGCATTTAACTGCCCACGCTTTGATGAATTAACTGACTCACTGGATTTTCGTCAACGCAGTGCTGTTCAGGTTAAAGGCAAACGCAGCATTGTGCGTTTAACGGAATTCTGCCGCCGTTATCTGCCTGGATTTGAAAAAAGCTATATTGTCCAGATTGCCCCCATGATAGGCATTCGCGAATCCAGACGAATCGTCGGCGAATATGTCCTGACTTCTGAAGACTTCTTTGCTGCCCGTAAATTCCCTGATGCCATTGCTCGCAATAATTACCCCATTGATATTCACTCACGTGATGCTTCTGGGGGTTTGCACTTTATGAAGGCTGGTGACTATCACGATATTCCCTATCGTTGTCTGGTCCCGCTGCAAGTTGAACAACTCTTAGTCGCAGGGCGCTGTCTCTCAGCTGATTTTTCAGCTCAGGGTGCTGTCAGAATTATTCCCAATTGTTATGCCATGGGGCAAGCAGCTGGTGTTGCAGCGGCTTTAGCTGTTCAACAGGGCCAGTCTCCTCGCAGTCTGGATACAGATTTATTACTTAAGACGCTACAGCATCAAGATGCGATGTGTGAGCTTAAGCCATGAAATTGAGTTGGGTGTCAGGTTTACTGACAGCCTTGATGATGATTCCAGCCGCTGTGTGGATCGCCAATCAGCCTGCTGGCGCTCAGGCTCCAGAATCGAGTATGAGTGCGGCAAACGATACTGGGATGATTTCAGTCCCAAGCCGCTATTCTGTAAAGCTTACAAGCGATCGACTCGAGCAGGAAATTCGCTCTAAGGGCCTTAAATTTTTGGGCCGGATCGACAATAAAGCCAACGCAGAAAGTATCCGTCTGGCTTTACGTCCCAATACATTATTGTTATTTGCTGATTTAAAATTGGACACGCAGTTACTTCATCAAAATCAGACTTTAGGACTCGATTTACCTTTTCGTTTTTTAGTCTGGGAAACAGGTGATAATGCCGTTTACATCACCTGGAACAACCCCTATTATTTAGCCCAGCGCCATGGCCTGCACCCAAATATGGAGCAGTTGTCCAGAATCAGCCAAACCATGGTTCAACTGGCCAAAAAAGCCGGGGGCAGTTAAGCTGAAACATCGGTTCATGACAGGATTGTCGAATGTTTAAACGTTTTCTCATCATCTTGCTGATCTGTCTACCCAGCGTGGTTTTAGATCAGATTACAAAATACTGGGCTGTTCAGAATTTAAAAGACAGCCAGGCTACTTTAAGTTTTTTTGGCGATCTACTGCGTATGCACTACGCAGAAAATCCAGGCGCATGGGGCGGTCTAGGCGAAATTTTGCCTGATCCGCTACGCCAGCTGATTTTTACTTATGGCGTGGCTTTATTTCTAGCAGGCCTGGCTTGGTACATCATCAAAAATGACCACGGCCACTCCATTACAGTCGGTTTAGCGCTGGTGCTCTCTGGCGGAATTGGAAATCTGATTGACCGCGCTCGCTTTGGCTATGTTGTCGACTTTCTCTATATGGGCTATGACCCGATTAAATGGCTACACACCAATATTTTTAATATTGCTGATGTGGCGATTATGGTGGGTGCAGCGGTGCTGATTATTCAAACTCTGATCCCTCATAAAGAAAAAGCGCCGGACTCAACACCAGAAGTGTCAGAGACCAGCGCTTAATGGGTTAGCTGTTTAAAACCCTTTAAAACTTTAGGGTTTTAGACGCCCAGCATCAGTCGGACGGGATCTTCGATCAACTGCTTGACCCGGACTAAGAAGCCAACAGCCTCTTTGCCGTCGATCAAGCGGTGATCGTATGACAGCGCCAGATACATAATCGGGCGAATTTTAACTTCACCCTGAATCGCCACAGGCCGCTCGACAATATTGTGGAGGCCGAGAATAGCGCACTGGGGTGAGTTGATGATCGGCGTTGACAGCATCGAGCCGAAAATACCGCCATTGGTAATCGTAAAGGTTCCGCCCGTCATATCGTCAATTGAGAGCTTACCATCACGGCCACGAGCGGCCAGACGCAGAATTTCCTGTTCGATTTCATCAAAGTTCAGGCTCTCAGCATTGCGCAGAACGGGTACAACCAGACCTTTAGGCGTAGAAACAGCTACGCCGACATCACAATAGTCGTGATAGATGATTTCATCACCCTGAATCTGGGCGTTAACTGCAGGGAATTCCTGCAGCGCCAGACAACTGGCAGCTGTAAAGAAGGACATAAAGCCCAGATTGACGCCGTGTTTTTCTTTAAAGGCGTCTTTATAGCGCTTACGCAGCTCCATCACAGCTGACATATCAACCTCGTTAAAGGTTGTCAGCATCGCCGTTTCGTTTTTAACCGCAACCAGACGTTTGGCGATGGTTTTACGCAGCGAGCTCATTTTTTCACGACGTTGACCGCGCTCATCGTGCTCGTCATGTGCAGTTGATTTAGCTGCAGGAGCAGGCTGAGAAGCTTTTTCAGCTGCAGCAAGCTGGGCTGGCTGAACAGACTGTGAACTCTGCTCAACATCCCCTTTGGTAATCCGACCATCACGGCCTGAGCCATTCACTTGATCAGGGCTCAGGCCCTGTTCACGCATTAGTTTAGCGGCAGCTGGCGAAGGATGTCCTGAAGCATAACCTGCATCAGCAGGCTTTTCAGTGGACTGAGCAGCAGACGACTGAGTAGGTTCAGCTGGAGGAGCTGGATCAGCCTGAACTTTTGTCAGGGGTTTACCAGACTCCGCAGCAGTGTCGATGCGGCACAGCACGTCACCAACATTCAGCGTCGCGCCTTCTTCTGCCAGAATCTCAACGACAATGCCAGCCTTATCAGAAGGCACTTCAACACTGGCTTTATCAGATTCAAGCTCACAAACAGTTTCGTCACGGGCAACAGAGTCACCTACCGCTTTATTCCAGCTGGCAATGGTTGCTTCAGTAACTGATTCGCCGAGCGCGGGTACTTTGATATCAATGATGCTCATGCGTCCTCCTGGTTATTGGCAAGCTTGAGGTCAGAGCCAGAATGCTCTCCAAAAGCCTGATCGAGAATTTTTTGCTGTTGTTTATGATGTTCTTTGTTGTAGCCCGTAGCGGGTGAAGCGCTCATGCGGCGTGAAATCACGCGCAGATCAGCCTCACGGAACATCCGCAGCATATAGGCCCAATAGCCCATATTTTCAGGTTCTTCCTGAACCCAGAAACGCTCAGTGGCGTTACTATAGCGCTTGATAATATTCTGCATCTGAGTCAGCGGGAAGGGCGCCAGCTGCTCAATACGCACAATTGCAACGTCATCACGCTGATCTTTTTCTTTGCGCTCAAGCAGCTCGTAATAGAGTTTGCCTGTGCACAGCAATAGACGTTTGACTTTAGACGGATCGGCATTGGGGTCGTCGATCACTTCTTTAAAGCCACCGCTGGTAAAGTCAGACAGCGGAGACACGCAGCGCGGATAGCGCAGCAGAGATTTAGGTGACATCACCGCACAGGGTTTGCGGAAAGGCCAGGCGACTTGGCGACGCAGCAGATGGAAGTAGTTAGCGGGCTCTGTAATATTGGCAACGACCATGTTATAGTCAGCTGCCAGCTGCAGGAAACGCTCAGGACGAGCATTAGAATGCTCTGGGCCTTGGCCTTCATAGCCGTGGGGCAACAGCATCACTAAACCGTTCATCCGCTGCCATTTGCTTTCAGCAGAGCTAATAAACTGGTCAATAATCACCTGAGCACCGTTAGAGAAGTCTCCAAACTGAGCTTCCCACATTACCAGCGCCTGGGGGGTTGCCATGGCAAAACCATATTCAAAACCCAGCACCCCATATTCTGAGAGCAGAGAGTTGTAAATGGCCAGTTTACGATGCTGATTGGGCTTCAGGTTGTTAAGACCACAGTAGCTTTCGTTGGTTTCAGCATCTTTAAACATCGCATGACGATGGGAGAAGGTTCCGCGGATGACATCCTGACCAGACAATCTCACAATTTTGTCTTCCATCAGCAGCGAGCCCATAGCAAGCAATTCAGCGCTGGCCCAATCTAAGCGACCTTTTTCAAAGAAGCCAGCACGGCGTTCATCAACAATTTTTTCAGCTTTTTTGAGCGGCTTAAAGTTTTCAGGAATAGTCGTCAGGGCTTGCCCCACTGCTTTAAGCACGTCTTCGCTAATACCCGTTTCAGGGGAACTTTCAAAGTCTTCTGGCTTAGCGTAATTGAGCACGTGCCATTCTTCTTCCAAACGAGTCGGAACATAGGCAATCGGCTCCTGACGCACGCCATCAAGACGTTCTTGCAGCAGATCGCGATATTCTTCCATCATCTGACGCGCTAATTGTTCGTCTACATCACCACGTTTTAGCAAAATCTCATTGTAGATTTCACGCGGATCAGGATGTTTGTCGATCAGAGCATAGAGTTGGGGCTGAGTGAACTTGGGTTCATCACTTTCGTTATGGCCATGACGGCGATAACAGACCATGTCGATAAAGACATCACCATGGAAGCGCTGACGATAAGCCACAGCTAAAGAAGCGGCAAAGGCCACAGCCTCAGCATCATCACCGTTGACGTGAATCACTGGCGCATCAACAATTTTGGCTAAATCTGTACAGTAAATGCTTGAACGAGCATCAGAGAAGTCTGTCGTAAAGCCAATCTGATTGTTAATCACAAAGTGAATGGTCCCGCCGCAGCGATAGCCGTCGAGCTGAGACATCTGCATCAGCTCATAGCCAATGCCCTGACCTGCAATTGCAGCGTCACCATGAATCAAAATCGGAATCGCCTTAGACACATCGCCACTGTATTCATCATCAATTTGAGCGCGAGTATAACCCAGTACAACCGGATTAACGGCTTCCAGATG